>NZ_JAMPKB010000002.1:0-183251 GCF_039961925.1 Trichocoleus sp. DQ-U1
GGACGTTATCGCAATCGCAGGCAGAGATTTGGTTTGCGCTTAAACCTAATTGCTGGCTTGCTGAACTACGAACTGGCACATGCCTCCTGATTCATGCAGGAGGTCTATTGTAGAACTATTTCGCCGCTGGGTTTTGGGCTTATAGCGCAACTTTTCGGCAACATCCCCCGCAATACGAACGCGCCCAACCTGCCTTCGCTAATTGAAAATATCAGTAAGTGGATTAGAGCGATCTCACTCCTAAATCTGCCAACGCGATCGCGATTCAAATTTCTTGAAAAAAAGCTGGTGACAAGATTTGAACTTGCGACCGGCTGATTACAAATCAGCTGCTCTACCCCTGAGCTACACCAGCAATCAATGTATAGAATAGCAATTTTTGAATTAAATATCCAGTCCTTTCAGTATTAATACTCAATTCAATTTTAGAAAAACGAGTCTTATAAATTACTCGGCTGATTTGGGTTGGAGTAGCGAACTGACAAGTCAGCGCGAGGCTAACGCCTCGCTTCGCTGGTTTCATGCCCAAAGGGCTGTACGCGATCGCCCTCCCCTTCCTCTCAACCAAACCTCTGGTTGAAATTTCGCGGAACTAGACACAAACGTTCTTAGTTGCTGTAAAATCTATGTTCGTACCCAAAATTACGGTATCCCGACCGATGTACCGGGGATTAAAGGAGAGCGTTCATGCGTTTGTGGCAAATTACTCGGCTTAAGGCACTTCAACCGTGGAAACAACAGACAGCCAGATGGCTAAAGGTCACTTCCCGGAAGGGTTTTGTGTCTATGTTCCTGTTGGGGATGAGTTTAAGCGTAGCGATCGCATCTTGCGCCCCCAGCAACTCTAATTCCCCGACAACTACTGCTCCAGGTAGTGCTAGTCCCGCGGCAAAAACCGGCGATGCACAAGTAACCCTCGTCTCCTACGCAGTGACTCGCGCCGCCTACGAAAAAATTATTCCCCAGTTCACTGCTAAGTGGAAGCAGGAACGCAACCAAAACGTTACCTTCAACCAAAGCTATGGTGGATCTGGCTCCCAAACCCGTGCCGTAATCGATGGTTTAGAGGCGGACGTTGTAAACCTGGCTCTCGCTCTTGATACCGAGAAGATTGAGAAAGCCGGGTTGATTGAAACTGGTTGGGAGAAAGAAGCACCGAATGGTGCAATTGTCACCAGATCTGTTGCAGCACTGGTTACTCGCGAGGGCAATCCTAAAGGAATTAAAACCTGGGCAGACTTAGCCAAAGATGGCGTGCAAGTCATTACAGCTAACCCCAAAACTTCTGGTGGCGCTCGCTGGAACTTCTTAGGTTTATGGGGTTCTGTGACCAGAACGGGTGGTGATGATGCTAAAGCCCAAGAATTGGTCACTAAAGTTTACAAGAATGTCCCCGTGCTACCGAGAGACGCCCGCGAAGCCAGCGATGTCTTTTTCAAGCAAGGGCAGGGAGATGTTTTAATCAACTATGAAAACGAAGTAATATTGGCTGGACAAAACGGTCAGAAACTGCCTTATGTCGTGCCCGATACGAATATCTCCATCGATAGCCCTGTCGCCGTTGTGGACAAAAACGTTGACAAACACGGCACAAGAGAAATTGCAGAAGCGTTTGTCAAGTTTCTGTATACCCCAGAAGCCCAACGAGAATTTGCCAAGGTGGGATTCCGACCCGTTGATCCGACAGTAGGGGAAGAAGTCGCGAAGCAGTATACCCCAGTTAAAACTCTCTTCACCGCTCAAGATTTAGGGGGCTGGGACGAGATCCAGAAGAAGTTTTTTGATGACGGAACAATTTTTGACAAAATTCAAGCTGGTGGCAGATAAAGACTGACTAGGAGCTAATTGCTAATTGCGTCACGATCAACCAACAAAAGATTAAGATTCGTTAGCAATTAGCCACTAGTAAAACCAAGAACAAGTACCAAATTTCATCATCCTTATAATCCTGGATACTTTCCTATGGCTGTATCGGCTCCTCCTCAACAAACTTCTGTGTCGAAAAACCCATTTCACCAGATAACCAGTATGTCCTGGCCTTGGCGGATTACTTTGGGGTATCTCACCTTCATGCTTATCCTGCCCGTGTCTGCTCTTCTGTTGAAAGCAAGTACAGAGAAACCGATTGATTTTTGGAGGATTGCTACCAGTCCCGTCGCTCTTGCGACCTACGATGTCACCTTCATCACAGCCTTGATTGCGGCACTGCTGAATGGGGTGTTTGGCGTTTTGATTGCTTGGGTTTTGGTTCGCTATGAGTTTCCATTCAAACGGTTCATTGATGCAGCCATTGATTTGCCTTTTGCGCTGCCTACTTCAGTCGCGGGTTTGACACTGGCAACGGTCTACAGCGAGAACGGTTGGATTGGTTCCCTGCTAGCACCTTTGGGGATTAAGGTGGCATTCACGCGATTGGGAGTGGGGATCGCGATGGTGTTTATCTCCTTGCCATTTGTGGTGCGAACCTTGCAGCCTGTATTGCAAGAAATGGAGCATGAAATTGAAGAAGCCGCTTGGTCTTTGGGAGCCTCTAAATTTCAGACCTTTTGGCGGGTTGTTTTGCCACCTTTAATGCCAGCAATTTTAACAGGTGTAGCGTTGGGATTTGCCCGTGCTGTTGGAGAATATGGCTCGATCGTAATTGTGGCGGCGAATATACCCTTTAAGGATTTAATCGCATCAGTGTTGATTATTCAGCGATTGGAACAGTATGACTATTCAGGAGCAACGGTGATTGGCACCGTCTTATTAGTAATTTCGCTGTTAGTTCTAATCGTAATTAATCTTTTACAAGCGTGGGGACGACGGTATGAACTCTAATGTAGCAGGGAAGTCTTTTAATCCAGATTCAAAAACGCCTCAAGTCTCCTCAATCCAGAAGGAAAAAAGCTGGGTAAAATTTGTTTTGATTGGGGTAGCGATCGCTTACTTAGCTGTGATTCTGTTCATTCCAGCCATCAACGTCTTTGTGCAAGCATTTAAGGGAGGGATTGGCCCCTTTATACACAATCTGACGGAACCCAACTTTCTTCATGCTGTAAAGCTGACTATCTTGATCGCCCTAATTGTCGTACCGATGAATGTCGTGTTTGGACTCTGTGCAGCCTGGGTGGTCGCACGACATCGATTTCGGGGTCGAACCTTTCTCATCAGCCTTTTAGACATCCCCTTTGCCGTATCCCCAGTCGTCGCTGGACTGATGATCGTGCTGCTCTATGGACGCAATGGTTGGTTTGGGTCGCTGCTAGCGGCAGCAAACATAAAAATTATTTTTGCCGCGCCTGCAATGATATTGGCGAGCGCATTTATTACGATGCCTTTTGTCGCCCGTGAAGTGATTCCCGTTTTGGAAGAAGCTGGTTCGGATCAAGAAGAAGCGGCTAAAACGTTGGGTGCGAATGACTGGCAAATCTTCTGGCGCGTCACTCTGCCGAATATTCGCTGGGGTCTCCTCTACGGCGTCATTTTGACCAACGCCAGAGTCATGGGCGAGTTTGGTGCCGTCTCGGTTGTATCTGGCAATATTGCGGGCAAAACTCAAACCCTGCCGTTGTTTGTGGAGGAAGCTTATAAGCAATACCAGACTCAAGCATCTTTCTCAGCCGCCGTTCTGCTTGGCGCACTCGCGTTAGTGACCCTGGTCTTGAAAGAAATTCTAGAGCGTAAAACCAGTATTAAAGATGTTGAATAGGAGGAATTGAAGACTATGTACAGTACAAATGACTTGCCTGTAAATACCTCTAAACCAGCTCAATCTACGACTGGGCACGAAGATAACAGACCTACTAAAATGCGTGTCAGAATCCGCATTCCCAAGGAATATCAGGAAGATCCAATCATCTCACGACTAGTCTCTCACCACGGTGTCACAGTTAATATTGCTGCTGCCCTTTTAGGAGCCAACGCTAGAGATGATGGCTGGTTTGACCTAGAACTCTCAGGATCGACTCGCCAACTTCAAAGCGCCTTAACTTATTTGAATGAACTGGATCTAGAACTGTGGGGCAAATCTAACAGCGAACAAGATGGGTGGTAACGAAAATTTAAAAAGGCAAAATTAATAATTGAAATTATTAATTTTGCCTTTTTATTTGTTAAGCCATATTACTCTCAATCGCCCAACGAGCTAACTCCGTGCGGTTATGGAGATTCGTTTTACCTAACATATTGGATACGTGGCTCTCAATCGTGCGCTGAGAGACGTTCATCTGCTCAGCAATTTCTCGATTTGCCATACCTCTTGCCACAAACTGAACTACTTTCAGCTCGGTCGGGGTTAATTCTACAGTGTCAGGTACCTGGAGTTTCGACCCTCCTTCGGTTCCTCTAGCTGGATGATGAATTAGGCGAGTGGCCTGCTTAAGAGAAGATTCCACTTGCGCCACCAATTCTTCAGGCTCAAAGGGCTTGACCATGTAGACATCTGCCCCAGTATTGAGACCCTTGACTCGGTCTTGACTTTGACCTTTCGCTGAGAGGAATAGAACTGGAATCCAGCTGATGCGGGGATCTTCTCTGACGTGTTGCACAAGGGCAATTCCGTCCATCTCTGGCATCATGACATCACAGATAATCATGTCAGGAATATCATGCTCTAGAACTTCCAGTGCTTCCCGACCATTTTCAGCGGTGATGACTTCGTACCCCCGAAATTCCAGGTAGTCCTTGACCAGCAAAATCAGGTTGGGGTCGTCATCAATCAGCAACAGTCGTTTGTTATCTCTTATACTGGTGTCTTTCATGCTGTGCCACTCGCCAAGCCTGGAATTGTGAAAATTTAAACCGTTTTGTACGTATAGTTTACGTTTTTTTCAGCACCCTGCTGCACCGACTCCTACTAAGTCTAGGCAATTCCTATAATCTCTTTTTAGAAAATTATAGTCACTGACATGGGTCACAACGACGAAAATCTAGTAGGTACACGGAAGAATATAACGTAGCTACTATGTTACTGTATAGGGTTTTGGTAGTGGATGAACTAAGAAAGCGTATTCTTGCACAATTTTGTTGCCAATCAGATGTTCTTGGATAATCCGCTCAATGACTTCAGGAGTCGCTCCACGATACCAAACACCATCTGGGTAAACGACTAGAATTGGGCCTTGGGAGCAAACTCGCAGACAGTTTGCTTTGGTGCGGAAAATGCAAAGAGGGCTTTTGTCGGAAGGCTTGTCTAGTTTTAGCTCTTTAAGTCGCTTTTTCAAGTAATTCCAAGATTCTAAACTGGTTTCCTTGGAGCAACACTGGGGTAAGGTTGGATCGGCACAGATGAAGACATGGCGCTGAATTTGATTCAGTCCCAAGGTCTGCACACAAGCGGCGAGAGCATTTGGGTCTGGTGCTTGACAAGTTTCTGGAATTTCAGGGCTAGATTCAGCCACTGTGTTTTCAGTCATTATTTATTTGATTTCCTTGGAAGAAGCGAGATATCCGTTTTTTAGGAGATTTTAGCGGTTCCAATTTTTTTTAGCAGATTGAGTGCGATCGCGCTATGCCATCCCAATGACTAAAGCTATCTTTGTGTCTTAAGCATTTCTACTAAAGTCTTCCGACAACCGGATAAGTTCGGGAACCCGTACAAAGAATTTTGTTGCGATCGCACACTGGTTGGGCTAAATTAGCACTCAGAGGTTGAGAGTGCTAATTCTCAACGAACGAATCGTGTGTCTTGAGTCAAACCTGTAATAGGAGCGAAGTTTGTATGGCAGCTGTATCTCTAAGCGTATCCACTGTTAAGCCGCTGGGCGATCGCGTTTTTGTGAAAGTGAGCGCTGCTGAAGAGAAAACCGCTGGTGGAATTCTTCTTCCTGATAATGCCAAAGAAAAGCCTCAAGTGGGGGAAGTCGTCGCTGTGGGACCTGGCAAGCGCGATGACAAAGGCACTCGTGTTGAGTTGGAAGTCTCTGTGGGCGACAAGGTTCTCTACTCCAAGTACGCTGGCACAGACATCAAACTCGGCACAGAAGAGTACGTTCTGCTCTCAGAGAAGGACATTTTAGCAGTCGTTTCATAAAGTTATGAGTTCTGAGTTGAGAGTTCCGAGTTAAAAACATCTGCTTAACTCAACACTCAAAACTCAACGCTCAACACTCCTTCAAAACTCAAAACTCAAAACTCAAAACAACTGAGGAACTATGGCTAAGCGCATTATTTACAACGAAAACGCTCGTCGCGCCCTGGAAAAAGGGATGGACATCCTAGCTGAAGCTGTGGCTGTCACTCTCGGCCCTAAAGGCCGGAACGTGGTACTAGAGAAGAAGTTCGGCGCACCACAAATCGTGAATGATGGTGTCACCATTGCCAAAGAAATTGAATTAGAAGATCACGTTGAAAACACGGGTGTTTCCTTAATTCGTCAAGCCGCTTCTAAGACCAATGATGCTGCTGGTGATGGCACCACGACTGCAACCGTTCTCGCTCATGCAATTGTAAAAGAGGGCTTGAGAAACGTTGCTGCGGGTGCAAATGCAATTTCTCTGAAGCGCGGGATTGACAAAGCCACTGGCTTCCTGGTGGAAAGAATTGCCGAACACGCCAAACAAGTAGAAGATTCCAAAGCGATCGCTCAAGTTGGTACCATCTCTGCTGGTAACGACGAAGAAGTTGGTCGGATGATCGCTGAAGCGATGGATAAGGTGGGCAAGGAAGGCGTCATCTCCCTGGAAGAAGGGAAGTCCATGACCACCGAACTAGAAATCACCGAAGGGATGCGCTTTGACAAAGGCTACATCTCTCCCTACTTCGCTACCGACATGGAGCGGATGGAAGCGGTTCTGGAAGAGCCTTTCATCCTGCTGACCGACAAGAAAATCACGCTTGTCCAAGACTTAGTGCCCGTTCTGGAGCAAGTCGCTCGTGCTGGTCGTCCTCTGATCATTATCGCTGAGGACATCGAGAAAGAAGCTCTGGCAACCCTGGTAGTTAACCGCCTGCGGGGTGTGCTGAATGTGGCTGCTGTCAAGGCTCCTGGTTTTGGCGATCGCCGCAAAGCAATGCTGGAAGACATTGCCGTTCTCACTGGTGGTCAGCTGATCACCGAAGATGCTGGTCTGAAGCTGGAAAGCACCCGGTTAGAAATGCTGGGCAAAGCTCGCCGCATCAACATCACCAAGGACAACACCACAATTGTCGCTGAAGGCAACGAAGCTGCTGTGAAGTCTCGTTGCGAGCAAATCCGCCGTCAAATGGACGAAACCGATTCTTCCTACGACCGCGAGAAGCTGCAAGAGCGTCTAGCTAAACTGGCTGGTGGCGTCGCCGTCGTCAAAGTGGGCGCTGCGACCGAAACCGAAATGAAGGACAAGAAGCTGCGTCTGGAAGATGCCATCAACGCGACTAAAGCTGCTGTGGAAGAAGGGATCGTTCCTGGCGGTGGCACAACCCTAGCTCACCTGACTCCTCAACTGGAAGAGTGGGCAACTGCCAACCTGAAGAATGAAGAGTTGACAGGTGCGATGATTGTTTCTCGTGCTTTGGCTGCTCCTCTGAAGCGGATTGCTGAGAACGCCGGTCAGAATGGCGCTGTCATTGCTGAGCGCGTCAAAGAGAAGGACTTCAACGTCGGCTACAACGCCGCGACGAATGAGTTCGTCGATATGTTTGAAGCCGGTATCGTTGACCCTGCCAAGGTGACTCGTTCCGCTCTGCAAAATGCCGCTTCTATCGCTGGCATGGTGCTGACAACCGAGTGTATCGTGGTTGACAAGCCTGAGCCGAAAGATGGCGCTCCTGCGGGTGCTGGCGCTGGCATGGGCGGCGACTTCGACTACTAATTCTCTGTTGGGTTAGGGTGTGCGCGATCAATCGTGCCCACCCTACAAACCTGCTAATTTTGAAGGGCAACTATTTTAGAGTAGTTGCCCTTCGTTTTTATGATAATGATACTCAGTTCAATCTAGAGTCTTTTTCTGCCATTTCAATAATTTCGTCTCGCAGAGCTTGTACTTTGTCCCATCCCATGAGGCTACCACCTCTCCTCGTAAGTTCTATGACTTTATAGCGAAAAGCTTTGAAAGTTTCATTATCAGTATCCTTACTTGGATGGTGGATTAACAACAGGGAAAGCCACCTAGAAGACTCAGCAAAGTCAACTCCTTTCTGACCACCTTCTTCAAAACCTTGTATATACCTCATTAGGTTATAAATGCAGTTACTATATATTTCCTGTAGCTGCTCTCGCTGCCACTTTTCTTTTTCTCTACGCAATTGAAATTTGTTGTTGATTAAGGATGCAACTATAGCAGCACCAGCACCAACTAAAGCACCTAAAAGACTGAAGATACCTACTTCTATCTTCATAAAACTTTACTAATCAATCTCCAGTTCTTCAAATATTTTGTATTTAAACACTATGATTACTTCTATGTGGTAAAGGCCTTACGATATTGCTCTAATAATTCAATAAACTCTGAGGCAGAGCGGTCAAGGTCAGCCCAACTTAACAAAATATCATATCCATAGGTTTGTCTACTCCAGAGCATTGCTTCTACCAAGTTACCAACTTTCCCAAAACTTTTAAGCGCATTAACAGGATTTGGATGACCTTTAAGTACCGACCAAATTTTTACAAAACTAGGCACATCCAGTGGCACCTCTAGTACTAAAGTTCCAAAGCTTAATAATTTTAAGTATGGTAGACTGTTCATCCAATAATTTACTAATTCAGGAGACATATTATTAATGTAGTTATCATAGTTTTTCAGGCGTAAGCCAACTAACTTAGTTCCCTCTAATCTAGCGATTCCTACGCTCTCAATATCCCGCCAATAAAGTATAGATTTTCCATAGAGGGTAATCTGCTGTAACCCCTCACGAGTCAATACAATACTAACTGGGCGTTTAAGTAGTTTAGGAACAGTAACTATACCACCTCCACCAAAGAAAACAACACCCAAAACTCCCCCCAAAATAGCTTTAGGTTGACCTGACCCCATCATAAACAAGCCTATGATGGAGAATACTGTGCAGCTAACAGCCAGTAGAATAGCATTTTGCTGGCTATTAGGTTTAACCTCAAATCGCTCTGGTACTGTCATATATACTCATTTGAAAATATGGTTAAAAATGGTTATGTATCAATCTTGGTAATTTCGTATTTTTAGACAAGTGCGTTCTCTTTTATCATCACATCTACATCTCTACACGGTTTATATAGCAGTTCTCGGTCATGTACCGTACCTTCTCAAAACTGAAAAGCTTAATAATCAGGAATTTTTGCGTACCTCAACCATGTAATAACCGCTATAGCATGGTTTAAAATCTGTTTTTAGATTCTTTGGGCGGTAAATTTGCTGGGTTGTCAGAGTCATCTTGCCATTTCAGAGCTTTACTGGCAATATAATGGCTCAGCTGACTCAGAGAATTTTCATCAAAAACATATTTATAGAGATGGGATTAATCTGGTCTCAACTAGGGTTGCACTCATACTAATTCGGTAATTTTGTTTATAAATCGCTCATAAATTACTTAACCTCCCTTCACTTTTCAAACTTCTATATTAATTTTGTCTGAAGCGAGGATAGTTGCCACTTCTTGTAAAAGCTCGTTTTGTTCTTTTTGAATTGCTTCTAGCCTAGAAGCAATCTCTACCAGTCGTTGCTGTTTATCTTGCTGAGTTGGTGGAGAATTTGAATCCGGTAAAGCTGGGATTTCAGCGTTCTTAGCACCCGTTAACTGTTTGAAAGCTAAGCCTCCAAACTTGGAGATTGATTGAAAACTAACTCCAAATAAGAGCTGAATTAGCTTAAAAGGAGCTTTCAATATTGATAAGCTAGTTGTTTCAATTAAGCGACCGACAGCTTTGATTAAGCTCCCTGCGATCGCTATCGCAAATAACAAAATAACTAAGCTTACAATTGGGTGATTCGTCCCCCAGATGAATACCTGAAGTAGCCGCAAGACGGAGAGGTGAGCTTGCAGCCACTCATTGATAGAAGAAGCGATCGCTGTTTGAATTGGATTAGACATAACACCACCAGAGCTAAACGCTTTTTGCTGCGTTTGTTCGTATAGAGCCTTTGGTTCCTCAATTGTGATGTTATCGTTTTCCCGAACAAGTGCGATCGCGTCACACCTATGTTTCACATAGCACTTGCAACGGTTGAAACCGAACGCGCAGCCTATCTCTTGGGTGGCTGGTGGGAATCTCTACTGAATCTAGGCGTTGATTTGGTAATAGTTCCCACTGATAACTGCGTAGTAAGTGGGCGGCTACAATTTTCATCTCCATTTTCGCAAATGCTATCCCAATACAAATTCTCGGCCCACCACCGAAACCAATTAAACTAAAGGGACGCTGCTTGTGTTCTTGCCGTTGGGGGCTGAAGCGGTCGGGATCGAAACGCTCTGGTTCGGGGTAAACCGTTGCTAGTCGATGAGTCCCGATAATCGAATACACCGCCTGCCACCCAGATGGAACTTGAAAGCCATTAAACTCAAATGGTTTGACGACACCGCGAAAACCACCCCCGACGGGCTGATGCAGTCGTTCAGTCTCGCAGAGAATTTGGTCTAGATAAGGCATTTGCCCTAATTGTTCTAAATTCACCCCTCCCCTAGCCGCAAGCTGCTGCTGTTCTTCCCTGGCGCGTTGCAGAACCTCTGGGTGACGGGCTAACTCCAGGCACAACCAAGTCAGCATTGAAGTGGTCGTTTCATGCCCAGCGAAGAGTAACAGCATCGCTTGGGCGCGGATTTCCTTTTCGCTCATGCCGTTACCGTCTTCATCCTTAGCTTGTAATAAAAGGCTGAGAACGTCTTTAGTCGGATGTTGCTGGCGATCGCGTACCACGTTGCCCAAATGCTCTAAGATTTCGTTACGGGCCGCGATCGCTTTCCCAAACTGCGTAAACGGCAAAGGCAGCGGATTGACGGCAAACAGCCCATTCGTTAGTCTTGTAAACAACTGGCTCAAACGAGCAGCTTCTGGCCCTGGATTCGTACCCAGCAATAATTGACTGGCAATATCAAACGTTAGCAGTTTGAATTCATCAAACCAGGTAAATTCCTGTTTCTGCTGCCATTTTTCGAGATAGCTTTGCGTAATTGACTCCATTGTGGCAACGTAGTTTCCTAACGCTGCGCCATGCAAAGCTGGCATCATCAGGCGGCGATTTCTCCGATGCTCCTCGCCATCTTGCACAAATAGTGATTCGCCCAGCAGCATTTTAAAATTGTCGGGCCACCCCTGCTGCCACGAGAAACAATCCATGTGGCTGGAGAGAACAAATTCAGCTGCCTCTGGCCCCACCATAAAAACCGTAGGTTTGCCAATAACATGACTCTTAAAGATAGAGCCATATTGCTGATAGCGCTTTTCGATAAATTTGGGGTCGAACACAAACGCGAGTGTTTCGCCAAGTACCGGCAACCCCATCCTACCAGGAGGAAGTTTATCGCTGTTCATTATTTTTAATCTGCGTTAAAAGTTATAAAAAAATGAAGTATAAAGAGAAACTTCAGGGTTCTTCTTTTATACTTCATTTTTTGGTTTATCTAACAGTTAAAGACTGTTTTCAACCCAAATCTAAATCCGTCACGGCACCGACACTGCTAGAAGAAACTAACTTGGCATATTTTGCCAGTACGCCAGTTGTATAACGCGGTTTAGGCGGTTGCCAAGCAGCGCGACGACGCTCTAGCTCTTCATCGGGTAGATGAAGGTGTAACAGGCGATCGCGTGCATCAATTGTAATCGTATCGCCTTCTTCCACGAGCGCGATCGCGCCTCCTACAGCCGCCTCTGGGGCTACGTGACCGACAACCATGCCGTAAGTCCCACCAGAGAAGCGTCCATCGGTAATCAAGCCAACAGCATCCCCTAATCCCGCACCAATCAGGGCAGAAGTGGGAGCCAGCATTTCTCGCATTCCAGGACCACCCTTGGGACCTTCGTAGCGAATCACCAGGACATCCCCACGGTTGATCTTGCCAGCCAGAATGGCTGCTAAAGAAGCTTCTTCAGATTCAAATACCCGCGCTGGGCCTGTTATTGAAGGGGTTTTGACGCCGGTAATTTTGGCGACAGCCCCTTCCGTTGCCAGATTGCCTCTCAGGATGGCTAGGTGCCCTTGAGCATACATCGGGTTATCCCAGGGACGGATAACATCTTGGTCAGCACGGGGCTGTTCTGGGACATCTGCCAAGACTTCAGCAATCGTTTGTCCGGTGATGGTCAGGGCGTCCCCATGTAGCAAATCGTGTACCAGGAGCATCTTCATCACCTGGGGAATTCCACCGGCTTTGTGGAGGTCAGTGGCGACATACTGACCGCTCGGCTTGAGGTCGCACAAAACTGGAACGCGGGCGCGAATGATTTCAAAATCATCCAGACATAATTCGACGCCAATTGTATGAGCGATCGCGAGTAAGTGCAGCACGGCATTCGTAGAACCGCCCACTGCCATAATTACAGAAATGGCATTCTCAAACGCTTTTCGGGTAACAATCTGTCGCGGTAAAAGTTGTTTTTTAATTGCCTCTACTAGGACAAAAGCAGATTTCTCAGCACTTTCTGCTTTTTCAGCATCTTCTGCTGCCATTGTGGAAGAATAAGGCAAGCTCATCCCCATCGCTTCAAAAGCGGAAGACATTGTATTGGCAGTGTACATTCCGCCGCAAGAACCGGCACCCGGACAAGCCTTGCGTTCTACTTGCAGCAACTCATCCGTGTCTATTTTTCCGGCGCTGTGTTGCCCCACCGCTTCAAAAGCACTCACAACCGTCAAATCGCGCCCGTTGTGATGTCCCGGTTTAATCGTACCGCCATACACGAAAATAGCCGGAATATTCATCCGAGCGATCGCAATCATCGCTCCGGGCATATTCTTATCGCAGCCCCCAATTGCCAGCACTCCATCCATACTCTGCCCGTTGCAGGCAGTCTCAATCGAATCGGCGATGACTTCCCGCGACACCAGGGAATACTTCATCCCTTCGGTGCCCATCGAAATGCCGTCGCTGATGGTAATCGTGCCGAACATCTGAGGCATCGCCCCAGCCACCTTGGCTCCAGCTTCAGCCCGTTTCGCTAAATCATTTAACCCCATATTGCAGGGGGTAATGGTGCTGTACCCATTGGCAATTCCCACAATGGGTTTCGTAAAATCCTCATCTCCAAAACCAACAGCACGTAACATAGCCCGGTTGGGCGATCGCTGTACGCCTTGGGTGACGACTTGGCTTCTCAAATTCTCCGGCATTCTCTGTCCTTAAGATTGCTTTTCGGTGGATCGGCTATTCTCTTTGCAGGTTAGGTGTTTGAGAGAAGGTCTCCCCATATAACTAGATTACAGGAATCTTCCTGTCAAAGAGCTACCCGCTGACAGCTACCAGGTGGCAGCTATTTTGTAACAATTAGAGTTAATTGAGCGGAGTTGAGCGCTCAAGTTAGGAATAAGATTCAGTAGCTAGAGATTAACCTCTAGTTCTAATGATTATTTAGGAGTTTCCAGCCTTGTAAATCTTTGATAGAAAATGCGCGAACTAACAAGTCAGCGCTAGGCTAACGCCTCGCTTCGCTGTTTTCATGCCCAAAGGGCTGTACGCTATTGCCACCCCTCCGTCAAAATTCTAGGCGCGGTGAAGCATAGTGACTTTATCCCACACTTAACCTTACGGTTATAGTGTAAGCTTTCTCAACCTCACGGCTACTGGTTCTAGTATCCAACAGGCAAACTCGCTCAAGCATCTACACTGACTGAATGTCCAACGATTAAACTGACCCAGGCTCCAAACGCGAGTTCCACCGTTTTTGAATCCCGCTCGAAGTGAAGGATCTAAACAAATGTTCGCTCTACCTGTGTACCCAGGAGGTTTTACGCACTCAAGGGTTAGGGAGTGTCGCCTCCTGCTTCAATGTGTCATGGTTCTGTGTCGATCCCAATCGTCGATTAGAACCTTTATTTTTGGCTTTGAGCGTCTGTCATCCCACCCTTGGGCAGTTGGCATAGACTGCGATCGCTATTTTCCTGCCACTCTAGGAGAGGGGTTGAACCCCATCCCTAACGACTGTAGCGGCAGTACCCTGAAGGGAGGTCTAGATGGATGCCGATGAACTGAAACGTCTCTACGCAGCAGGCGAACGAGATTTTCGAGAGGTAAGTCTGCGAAGAGCAGACCTGATGGGAATTGACCTGAGCGAAGCGAACCTGCGGGGAGCAGACCTGCGCGAAGCAAATCTAATTGGGGCATACCTAATCGGAGTCAACCTACGCGAGGCAAATCTCAATGGAGCGGTTCTCCGCGCCAATCTCAGCGAGGCAAATCTTATCGGCGCTAGCCTGATTGACGCCAACCTGAGCGAAGCGATTTTAACTGAAGCGAGTTTACGAGCTGCCAATCTCAGCGGAGCTAACCTCGCCGGAGCTAACCTGAGTCACGCTCTTTTGAGCGAGACTATTCTCCGCGATGCCAATCTGACTGGAGCCAAACTAATTGATGCACCCTTAAGTCGAAGCAACTTGACGAATGCTACGTTGATTGGAGCTGTGTTGGAAGGTGCAAACTTAACGAATGCCATTCTAATTGGAGCCAACCTGGAGAAAGCCAACTTAGCGAACGCTGTTTTAAATGGAGCCAGTGCAATTGGAGCAAATCTCACGCAAGCAGACTTGAGCCGCGCCAAGATGAGCGGAACCAATCTGACAAATGTCATCTTAATTAAAGCCAATCTGAGGGGAGCAAATGTAAGTTGGGCGACTCTGCGAGGAGCGAATCTCACCGGAGCTAACTTGTACAGGTCAAAACTATGCTGGTCAAACCTGACTGGGGCAATTCTCACTGAAGCGGTTCTCATTGACGCTAACCTAAATCGGGTCAATTTCCGTGACGCCGATATGACTGGTGCCATCATGCCTAATGCAGCTACGCACGAGTAGCGAAGTGACAAGTCAGCCCTAAACTAACGCCTTGCTTCGCTGTTTTCATGCCCAAAGGGCTGTACGCGATCGCCAGCCAGATTTTAGATTGGCAATTCATGGAAAATCAATCTAAAATCCAAAATTCCTAAGTCCACGCTAACTGGAAGCAATTTAGAGGCAATAGAAATGGATGGGGATGAGGTTTTAACACGATATGCTGCTGGAGAACGGGATTTCCAGAAGTTAGATTTGAAGGCGGCAAATCTGGAAGGAGCTAACCTACGCCAGGTCGATTTCAGCGAGACGATTCTGGAGGGAGTTAACCTAGCCGGAGCCAACCTGCGGGGGGTGAACCTAACAGGTGCCGATCTGAGTGGAGCAAACTTGAGTCGTGCTGATCTCACGGGTGCCGATCTCACGGGTGCTGACTTGATCGGAACCAATTTTGATAAAGCCAGACTGATTGGAACAAGGCTCGTTAAAACCGAACCGATTGGTGCTGAGTTAACTGGAGCAAACTTAACTGGCGCAAATCTAACTGGCGCAGATATGAGAAGGGCAAACTTGAGCTACGCCAATCTCAGCGATGCAATCTTGTGTGAAGCCAATCTGACTAGCGCCCTCCTCATTGGAGTAAATCTGAATAGAACTGACTTAATTAAGGCGAATTTGAGTCAAGCCGACTTAAGTGAAACTGATTTGAACGGAGCCGATTTAAGTGGAGCGGAATTGAGCGGGACAATTATGCCAGTTGAACACTTTACACCCAGCGAGAGCAAATGAGCCGCGATCGCTGGTAAATTCAACGATCAAATCCCACGATCGCGCCAAACTTAGTGGTAGAGATGCAATTCCTGCCAGTCTTCTACAATCTAGAAGCTAAAATCCAAAATGATATTTTGGATTCGACTCGCTTAAAAATATCACGTGATGGGCACACGCGCTTTCTACCCGGTATTAAGAAATTTACAACTAAAATTATTAGGGGCAGTCACTAGTGTGCTACCCCTAAGTCAGAAAATCAGAGACGCAGGGCAACAATGCTGTGCGGAAATGAGCTATACGGAAATGAGAAATTTACGAGTTATTGGAATCCCCGCCGACAACTTGCGACTTGAGAGCTTTAAACTCCTCGGACAACTCCTGACGATTAGAAGCTCGGAGTAAGTAGCGGTACACAAACCAGGCTGAGTAGCCAATTCCTACCAGTTCAAAGGTCGGCGCTAGCAGAGGAATATCATTAAGCGCATCCAGAACCGCCAGTGTCACCTTCACGGTAATGATGCCAGCTAATATTAGACCTAGAGTGGTCAAGGGGCGCCGGTACTCTGAGAAGAACTCACCTAAGTATTCGGGTAGTTCTGCGAAAAATGCGGAAATTTGTTCTCCAATTTGCTGCCACTTTTCCGTTGATTGGGTGGCTGGGGGTAGAGCTGCCAATTCGCCTGGGGCGTCAACTCTCATTTCTACCTGGGTTTTTTCGGTCTCTGGAGCGGAATAATCAGTTTGCATGGTGTCCATATCCTCCATATCGTTGTTTTAGGTACGATTGTGTATCGTTTAGGCAAGATAGCTGGGTACAATTGCGGGGTGAATTCCTCTTGCTCATATTATCAGACACCCCAAGACCACTTCGCTGAGTCCAGAATTTTCCGGTTAAAACTTAGTGATAATCGGGCGAGCGGTCTCCATGCATCTCCCAAAAGCGGGACGTAGCTAGAGAAAATAAAAAATTAAAAATCAAGAAACTTTTTAGCTCAATCTACGCTGTATGGATATAGATTAGAAACCAAAGCTGAAAAGCTTACTGGATAAGCTTTTCGGGCGCACCTAAGCTCTCGGCAATACATAGATTGCCTTATAAACTTTTATTTTTAATTAAATGCTATTGGTCGTATTCCATCACTTTGGCGTAATCGCCCAAAGCATAGCAAGCAACTCGGAGGCTTCCCAGAGCCTGCCCTTCGACTCGGCTGTCTTGGAGGATTCGCGCTATCCTTAAGCGTTGTTCATAGTAGTCAATTGCTTTAGCGTAGTTGCTTAATGCCTCGTAAGCCACTCCTAAATGCGAAAGTGCCTGCTCTTGGGAGCGGAGGTCATCCGTTGCCGAAGCGATCGCTAGGCGTTGCTCTCCATAGTCAATTGCCGCAGAGTAGTCCCCGATTGCGTAGCAGGCGTTCCCCAGATTTCTCAGAATCTGTACCTCAATACGGTGATCTCCAGTCTGCTGCACGAGTGCTAAACGCTGCTTATAGTAGGCGATCGCTTTGACATAGTCTCCCAAAGCGTAGCAAGCATTTCCCAAATTTCTCAGGATCTGACCCTCTGCCTCTTGGTCTTGGAGTTCCCGCGCCACTATTAAACTTTGATGCTGGTATTCAATTGCCGCTGAGTAGTCTCCCAGTGCCTTGTAAGCTAGTCCAAGATTATTCAGCGCCGCCACTTCTGCACTCAAGTCTTTCAGTTCCCGCACGACTAGAAGACTTTGTTGCTGAAACTCAATGGCTTTGGCATGGTTGCCTAAGTGACGGTAGGCATTGCCGATATTTCCCAGCGCTTGACTTTCCAATCGCTGATCGTTGATACTTTGGGCGATCGCTAAACTTTGCCCAGAATACTCAACCGCTTTGGCAAAATTTCCCAAGGCATAGTACACTAGCCCCAAATTGCCGAGCGTTCTTCCTTGTCCTCGCTGGTCTTGAAGTTCGCCGTAGACCGTGAGTGCTTGATGAAAGGATAGTCGTGACGCCTCGAAATGACCGTTTTGGTGCTGCTGGGCACCTTGCTCCAGCAGTCGATCGGCTTCTCCCTTAGTGTAATTATCGGTTTTTGGCTGATGCTGGCTATGAGCGCTAATATCTGTAGGAGGAACAACAGTGATGCGTTCCTCCTCAGGTAGGTCGCCCTCTTGTTGGCTGTTGTGATGGTTAACGCGGCGATCCATATATTTTTCTCAACACCTTGATTCGCTTAGCACCGACTTGCGGTATAAGGCTAGGTCGTCTCTTTTTAGTGTTCCCGGATCGGCTGGTTAAGCTCTCATGCTTTGAACAAATTTTTCAAAAAACCTTACAATTTATCGCTTTAGGCGTTGGAATGCAACCCTTGCTTGCCACTGGACGAACGCTGCTTAGGATTCGGTAGACGCAAATCGATAGCGGGTTTGTTCCCGACATTTTCTAAAAACTTGCGCCTCCCGACTAAAACATCAAGTAGATACAGGCGTTAGAGAGCGATCGCTCTGTTGAATTCCCGCTAAGTTTTGAGCGGTTTCGCTACAGTATACTTCACACGAATTATTCGGACTTTCAACCAGTTTTACCTTATGCAACTTTGCCCCTAATTCCCGGATAGGCTCTTGCAGAAGATTCCGGATATGAATGGCAATATTCTCAGCGGTGGGAACAACTTGGGCAAAATAGGCGATATCCTTGTTCAGGAAAGTATGGTCAAACGGCTCAAGCACATAATCTTCCACTACCTTGTTTAAGGCTCCTAAATCCACAATCATGCCCGTGCGCGGATCAATTTCGCCTTGAACTGTTACTTCCAAGTGGTAGTTGTGCCCGTGACCGTTGGGACGAGCGCATTTGCCATAAATCTCGCAGTTCTCTTCGTAACTGAGGTTCGGATGAGCCAGTCTGTGAGCGGCGCTAAAGTGGGTACCAATTGTCAGATACGCTTCCATTCCATTTCCTTGATAGTCAGCCCAGAGTTCGGGATGTTCAAATAGTTGAATATTTACCAACGGTAAGTGAGGTGCTAGACGCTGCCAAATGGTTCGCGCGATGTTTTCTGTAGTGGGTAGGGTTTGTTGAAATTCCGACCACACATCGTTGAGATAACAGAAGTCTAGCTGACTGGTGACTTCCTGTTTGATCACCCGTTTGACTTCAGACAAGTTTTGCACCATGCCATACTCATCCAGATCCCCGGCAAGGGAGACAAACAAAACGTAGTTGTGTCCGTGTCCGGGCGACTGAGTGCAGCGACCAAACGCTTGTATATTCTCCGCTTGACTCAGTTCTGGCAGCCAATAACGGTGGCTCGCCGAAAACTGAGCGCGGCGGTTGATGATGCATCTCATAAGTCCAGTAACCAGCAGAATTATTAAGTTACGTAAATCATTCCCTTTATTCAGGATAATCGAAATTTAGGCGGGGATCTCCAATCTTTCTTGAAAAACTGCATCAGCAAAGTGAGAATTCAAAAGCGAAGATTCGCTCTCTAAAGCTCTTGAATATGCCACACTGAAGAACGGGAGAGAGTAGGCGCAGGTGGTTGCAGATTTGCCGTTTGTGCGAGTCTGAGGAAAGTCCGGGCTCCCGAAAGACCAAACTTGCTGGGTAACGCCCAGTGCGGGCGACCGTGAGGATAGTGCCACAGAAAGATACCGCCGGGATAATTAAACATTAAAAATGCAAAATGAAGAATTTTTAATGTTTAATTATCCCGGTAAGGGTGCAAAGGTGCGGTAAGAGCGCACCAGCAGCGTCGAGAGGCGCTGGCTCGGTAAACCCCGGTTGGGAGCAAGGTAGGGAATCACGGTTGGTCTTTTTCCGATTCCGTTTTAAAACCGCTTGAGGCGTCTGGTAACAGGCGTCCCAGATAGATAACCGCCCTTCCAGCGGCACTGCTGCTGTGGAGAACAGAACCCGGCTTATGACCGACTCTCTCCCTTAAATTGCTTTACTGTTGTGAACAAGAGCTAGAGAGGCGAGGGTGAGTCTAGCTCGAGAAACTCTCCGGCTCAACAGGCATTTGAAAAATTGGGTAAATTGAGCGATCGCCTATCGAGTCTTCCCGGCAAAACAGGACGAGCAAAGCCCAGTGTTAGTTGGCGATCGCGATCGCGCTAGTAGAGGCTGCAAGGACGAGCGGTCGGAAAAGTAATCCTTTTCTCAGGCTAAATCAATTTAATTAATAAATTCAGTGAAGCTTCATGTAAAAATGAGCTTGTTTTTCTCTTGATGCAGTCACAAAAGTCAAGACTTCAAGAAATTTTGCATAGCCACCCGTAACATTTAGCGGTAATCTGTCTGCCAGAAGCGATATTTACACGATTTTGAACTCTTGTTAATCAGGGTGGCTTAGTGGACATATCATTGTTCCGCTCGATTGCGAACCAATACCAAGAATTGCGCGGTATTCACACGATCGCAACGATGAACGTTATCGGCGATCTCCTCGAAGATCAGTTGCTCAACCACAAACTTCCGGTTGATTTGTTTGCTGGCTTCCAGCGTTTCTCTCACTTCCTTGAACATCTCCGTCGATATAGTTACTTAGGTGAGGTATGTCGGCGGGTCTTTATATTTGGTGTTCCCGACGTTCATCCCCCCGAAATTCCGGGAATCGAATTTATTGGGCTTGAGCCTAACTCAGCCTTGTCCAGGGAGCGGTTTTGGCTGGTTGATACCCCCGATTTCTGGACGGCGGTATTGACTCAAGCTGTGGAAGGGCCAGAGCGCAACAGCAGTAGTCAAAGCTTTGATGGGCTGTGGTCTTACGATGAAGAAGTAGTGGCGCGGGTTTCGTTGCTGATGTCCCAAGTCATGGGGACGTTTTACCAGCCGATCCGAACGCGAAACTACGTTCAGCAAAGTGCCCACATTGCCGAAATTAATGGACGGTTGCTGGGACGGCTTAAAGAAGCCGAACTCACGAGTCACCGCCGTTGGGTGCAGCTTTCTACCTTGCATAAATTTTCCACGGCTCTATCGCAGTATCAACCTTTGCCCTGTATATTGCGAGATGCGGTGCAGATATTATTTACCAATTTTGGTGCCGCCGATGCTGTCATCGCTCTCAACTTGAACAATGACAATTTTATGGTTGTTTCCGCAGCAGGCAACATCAGCACCAACAAACCAATTGTCGGAATTAGCGATGGAGCTAGCGGTAAAGCAATCGGTGAGGGTAGATTGATTTATGTCGAAGATGTGCGCCAGAATGGTTTGATGGAACCCCTGATGCCCACGGCTCAAACGTTAATGGCAGCCCCGTTGCAAGGTCGTCGTCGCGTTTACGGTGTGGTGACGGTTGGTGGTAGAGAACCGAAGCAATGGAATGAGGAAGACGGTCAGACTGTGATGGCGATCGCTAAAATGCTGGCGGTACTCATCGAACAGAAGACCCAGCTCAGCGGGGATGTCGTGTTACAACTCAGACGTGCCAAACACTTAGAGCAGACAATCTCCAAGTTGCGTCAACCCATCGCCCGCCTGCGCGATTTGCAGCAAAAACTCCGGGAAGAAGTCCACCTCTTACCAATTCAACGAGAACTGATGGCTCAGGTTGAGGCGCTGTTCAGTGATGTTGCAAAAATGATTGGGGTTCCCCTAAGTCCAACGCATTCCCATGAATCTCAGCTATCCTCCTCGTCAAAAGCAGCTGCAAAGTCTGATCCAAAAGTTAGGGCTTCCACCGCAGGTACCAGTGCAGTGGTCGCTCCTCAACTTAGCGCTCACCCACCCCACAATTTCGACAACGGCGAACTATGAGCAATTGGAGTTCTTGGGGGATGCGGTAGTGCGGATGGCAGCGTCTGAATTTTTATGGGAAGTTTATCCTGATTGTTCTGTGGGTGAATTTTCGGCAATTCGCAAGGTACTGGTGAGCGATCGCACCTTAGCCGGTATTGCAGATAGTTACGGACTAGATCGCTACCTGTTAATTTCTGAAAGTGCAGCAGGTGACAAAGCAGGTCTTACCTCGCGGTTGGCAGACGCCTTTGAAGCGGTGTTGGGTGCCCTGTACCTGAGTACGCATACATTAGAGCTGGTGCGTCCGTGGCTAGATTCTCATTTTAAACAACTGGCATCCGAAATTCGGACAGACCCAGCCTATCAAAACTACAAGGACGCCCTCCAGGAATGGACGCAAGGTCATTACCAAATACTGCCAGAATATCGAGTCGAGGAAACCAGACGAATTCACGGCGATCCAGAGCGTTTTACTGCCGAGGTTTGGCTGCAAGGGCGTCGATTGGGTCAAGGCAAGGGACATTCTAAAAAAGCTGCCGAACAAGCTGCGGCGAGGGAAGCTTTTTTAGCCATTAGCAATTAGCCTAGTTCATGGCTAATTGAAGACTGGTTAATGGGGAATGACAAAGAACAATTAGCCAGTCTTTAATGAACAACGAACAATAAACAACGATGAAAACTGGAATTGCTGTGTTGGGGGCTGGACGCTGGGGTGTACATCTCGTGCGGAATTTCCTAGAGCATCCTCAATCCCGCTTGGTCGCGGTATTAGACCCGAAGCAGGAGCGCCTGGAAGCACTTCGAGAACGGTTTAAGTTAGATGACAGCGTGCTGCTAACAACCGAATGGTCCCAGGTGCAGCAGATGCCGGAAGTCGAGGCAGTTGCGATCGCAACCCCAGCCACGACACACTACACCTTGATCGCCGACGCTCTCCGGCAAGGCTATCACGTCTTATCAGAAAAACCACTCACCCTCGATCCGGCTGAATCCTTGGAACTGTGCCGATTAGCAGAACAACAGCACCGGCAACTCTTCGTAGACCACACCTATTTGTTTCACCCAGCGGTTGAACGCGGTAAAACCGCTATCCAATCTGGAATTCTCGGAGATTTGCGCTATGGCTACGCCACCCGTACCCATCTAGGCCCTGTGCGCCAGGATGTTGATGCACTCTGGGACTTAGCCATCCACGATATTAATATTTTCAACAATTGGCTTCAGGCAACGCCAACTCAGGTGCAAGCCAGCGGCACCGTTTTTTTGCACCAAGAAGCCGGAATGAAAGATGAAGTCAATTCTCAGACTCCTCCCTCATCCCTGATTCTTCATCCTTTAAGAGACCTTGTTTGGGCGACACTCACCTACCCTAGCGGCTTTCAAGCCTTCATTCATCTGTGCTGGCTGAATCCTGATAAACAGCGTCGCCTGTGTGTGGTGGGGAGTGAGGGAACTTTGATTTTTGATGAGTTACAAGCAGAGGCACCGCTAAGCATTCAGCATGGACGCTTTGAAAATACCAATGCTGGCCCTTATACGCCAGCCAATCAAAGCCGGGAAGTATTGAGCATAGAACCGGGCGAACCTTTAGGGCGAGTTTGCGATCGCTTTTTGAGCTGTATCCACCAGAACCAATCTTCAGAGATTTCTTCGGGATGGGTGGGTGCCCAGCTGGTACAGATTCTTCGATGTCTGAGCGAATCTTTACAACAGGGAGGACTGACGGTTACAGTTCCCCAGTCCGTGAAAAATTAAAGCTTCTTCAATTTTTCCTCTTTCAAGGCAATCGCGAAATCTTACGTTTCCCTGTATGTAAACAGAGAGATTGAAGAAAGAGTCTGAGGTAAATTTTCACCATTGAGATGCCTTCTATAAACCCCTCCTCATCAACGAGGAGTGGGTTTCATTCCGCAGTCAAACAGATAGCTGAATTCTTAATTTTTTGCCGCATTCGTAGACTCAAGAGTTGGCAACACTGAAGTATCAATCATGGGCACGGCAATCTCCACGGTTGTGCCCAGACCAGCTCCTGCACTTGATAGCGTAATGCTACCTCCCATCAGTTCCATTAAGTTCCGAGAAATTGCGAGTCCCAGACCTGTGCCGCCAAATTTCCGAGTCGTCGTGCCATCAATCATGACAAAGGGGCGAAAGAGCTTATGCTGTTGATTCGGATCAATACCAATCCCTGTATCGTGAACTGTTACAACAACACGCGCAGAAGGGACGAGACGCTCTTTGAGAGAGTTCGTAGTTCCTGTTAGAAGGCTTCGAGAAATGTTAGAAGCTCCATTCGAGATGCTAGAGGCATCTTCTCCTCTAACTTCTTGCCCATTGCCCACAGATGCCGCCGCCTGGATTTTTGCTTGTTCTTCATGACTCACTGTCGCGGCTTGAGCGACCCCATTCGATAAATGAGAGCTAGGAGGGACAGAATTCCCCACTGCCTGTTCTTTGCCATAACTAGTCTCTATCCGGGTGGTAATCGTAACGCTGCCTTTTTCAGTAAATTTAGTCGCATTGCCAACCACATTTAGCAGCACCTGCTTGAGTTTTGCGGGGTCAGTACGAACAGGAATCGATTCTGGCAAATCTGGCGTATTAAAGTGCAAACCTTTTTGCTGAATCGGAACAGCCTGTAAATCAATCACTTCCTTAAGCAACTTTCGCAGATCGACTGCCTCCATAACGACGGAAAGCTTACCCGCTTCAATTTTGGCAATATCCAGAACGTCATTGATGATTCCCAGGAGGTGAATCGCTGCATCATCCGCTCGCTGTAAGAAATCCATCTCTTCTTCGCGGTCATCGCAGCAGTCATCGCGTACCAGGCGAATGCAACCAATGATCGCATTCAAGGGAGTTCTTAGTTCGTGAGAAGTATTCGCTAGAAACTCATTTTTCAGCTGATTCGCTGCTTGTGCTTCTTTCCAGGCTGTTTCGATTTCTTCTGCCCATGCTTTCAGTCGCTCCACCATATTATCGAGGGCTTCCGATAATTGATTGAATTCCCGGATTTTGAAGTTTTGAGGAACTCGATCTGTAGAGTGAAAGTGCCCTTTCGACCCAGCGTAGTCTCTCAATTGCTCCAATGGCAGCGCCAGTTCGCGAGAGATATACAGCGTTGCCAGCAGGCTAGCGGCGATTAAGCCAAATGTCAGAATCACCAACACCTGTTGAATTTCTTTTAGACCCGATAAGGCACTATCTAAGCGAGTGACGGCTAAGATAACCCACTGGCGATCTGGCTGGTTGCTAATCGGGCTGAGAATTGGGGTATACCCTGCGAGTAATTCCACACCGTTTTTCTCGAAAGAAAACAAGTGCAGAAAATCATTTCTACCCGCGATCGCGTTTTTCATGACCGTTTCGAGCCTTTCCCCATCTGCCTCCTGCTTAATATTTCTTCCAACTCGCTGGGTAATCGGATGCGCCAAAATGGTTCCATCCTGGTCAATCACCACTGGATAGCCACTCAGAGACCCTGGTTTGGCACGCTCTTGTTTCAGTAGAGCTGATTGGACACTCAGGGCATAACGCAGAGAACCCGTGCTGTCATAAACAGGCGCACTGAAAATCAATCTTAGTTGGCTTTTTGGGCTGGGTTGATTCTCTTTAACAGTTGAATTCAGGGGGGAGATGCCTGGAAGCAGCGATTTCACCTGCACCTTGGAAGTATCTAACAGTAATTCCTGTTGCTGCTGGGGCCAGTGACTTGCATCTAGCG
Source organism: Trichocoleus sp. DQ-U1 (assembly GCF_039961925.1). NCBI lineage: Bacteria > Bacillati > Cyanobacteriota > Cyanophyceae > Leptolyngbyales > Trichocoleusaceae > Trichocoleus > Trichocoleus sp. DQ-U1. Next base: position 25,071 of record NZ_JAMPKB010000002.1, read on the forward strand.
TACTAATGGGTTTCTCCCCACAAGTGCTGGCAGCAATGTTTCCGGTCTCGACGTTGATGAGTTGAATGCACTGGACTTGCGTTGGCAATTGTTGGGCGAGTTGGTTTAAAAATTTTTGATGCGCTTCGGGCGATCGCGATTGCAGTACGACTGCTTCACTTGCAGTCACTAAGTTGGCAGAGAGCGCTTTAATTGACTCGCTCATGCTCTCTCCTTTTCTCACTGCACTTTCGGTAAGATTTTGGCGAGCGGTTTCCAGTATGCTAGATCGTGCTTTTCTGTAGGTTACATACACCCCCATCAGCAGTACCGGGACGCTCAAAAGCAAAATGCGTGACAGCAGGATGCGACGGAAGGAGGATTGACCCGGCTTAGCCATAGGACTTCTCTAATTTGAGGTGTAAAACCCAATAGCAAGAATTCTCAAAAATCACCCCATCAGAGTGGGGGTATTGATTAGCCTACTTTTTTCTGGGTTAATCGTGTTGGTAGAGCGATACTGTTTGACAGATCCATTCCATCCTAGAACGGTTCCAGATCCTCGTATACTCTGGAAAGGTTGACTTTGTGGAATCTCTACACTAATTCCCGTAATATAAGCAATTCTTAAACTTTAATTAAATATTTGAGCGACCAGCAGCGATGACGGGATTTGTCTGGAAACGCCCTTCTACGACAGTTGTTTTGGCAATGAGTGCCGATGGCAAGATTGCGGATATTCGTCGCGATCGCGCCCGATTTTCGTCTCCAGCGGATCTGGCGCACCTGGAAAAACAGATTGCCCAAGCGGACGGAGTTTTATTTGGCGCAGGGACTCTCCGCGCTTACGGTACGACGCTGAGCGTCACGAATCCCGATTTGCTCCGCTGGCGACAACAGGAAGGGCGATCGCTCCAACCAGTCCAAATTGTTTGCTCTCAATCAGCCAATCTAGATCCGCAATGGCGCTTTTTTCGTCAACCCATACCTCGGTGGTTACTTACAGGAGAGGCAGGTGCCAAGCGCTGGCAAGGATGCTCAGAATTTGAGCGGGTTCTAGAAGTGGAGGCAACGACCGATGGAATTAGCTGGATTGCTGCTTTTCAACAGCTCTGGGAGCTAGGCTTGGAACATCTCGCTGTCCTAGGAGGTGGGGAACTCGTAGGTGCTTTAGTGGCGGCTGATTTAATCGATGAATTCTGGTTCACGGTTTGTCCGTTAATTTTAGGAGGAGCGACAGCACCGACGCCAGTAGAAGGTTCTGGATTTTTGGCAGATTTTGCACCTAGGCTGGAACTCTTGTCAGTCGAGTCGATTGAGCAAGAAGTTTTTCTACACTACCGGCGGCAGCGTTAGTTGAATTTGGTAATTTGTAGATAAAACTTGACAATTATTTGCACAATCTCTATTGCACGAACGAAACAGAAATGATGTTGAAAATCGCTCGGACACTCATTGTTAGGATTTATAAACTAATTTGACCCAGAAGAAGCGATCGCGCCTGTTTCGGCTGTGTTCATCTGAGATCGCACACTTGTCTGAGATGACCTTGAGTAATTAGGCGGGGAGTATCAAACCTCCGTGTATAAAAATTGCTTCTCCGTTAATCCCTAGGAGCAATTTTTTGTCAGCGATTATAAAAAAAAAAGAAACTCAGCCAGGAACTTTCCTTTTGGGTAAACGTCACCTGCCAACCTCAATCCCTAACAAATGAAAAGGAATCCAAAGCGTTAGTAGCGACTGACACAATATTGTTGTAGAATTCCAGCAAGTATGGTGTGTTTTGAGGAGTTTTAGACCCGTGAAATCCCAGTGGAGAATAGAGAAAACAGCATCCTCAGCGCTAGTGTTTACAGCCTTTGGCTTACTAGCAGTTAGCCTCTCCCCGGCGATTGCAGCCACCGATATCGACCCAACCACAGCTGCTGAGGCAGTCCAGTCTTCAACTCAGGGATTCTCGACATCTACAGATTTAGCGACAGGAACGGATGTAACCAAGGCAAAAACGACAGCAAATTCGCTGGCGGCAGCTGCATCCGAGGGAACACTCGCATCGGCGAATGTACTGCCAGAACTAAAAGCATCGCAGACGGAATCGGCAGCAAGTTCGCCTAGTTTAGCGGCAACTCAAGAATCTGCCACTGCGGTAAATTTAACCCCCCCAACTGAAACAAGCCAGTTGCAACCGGCAGCTAGTTTACCAAAATTTTCGACTACAAAGTCTCCTATTTTGTCTGCTAGCCGTCGCAGCTTGGATACATCTTTCACTGCATCTGCAACAACAAAAGAGGCTCGCACTCTTGTAGACGCAGCAACTGTTAGCAATCCCAACACCCTGCAAGCTCAAGCGCTGCCCTCTGAAGAGGCTAGCGAACAAGTGCTTCCAGCGGGCGATCCTTTGGAAATGGGAAACCCAGAGGACATGGAAGCCAATCCATTGGATCAAGTCACCAATGTGTCCCAGTTGAGCGATGTGGAACCAAGCGACTGGGCTTACGAAGCATTGCGAAGTCTTGTAGAGCGTTACGGCTGTATTGCAGGCTATCCTGATGGCACTTTTCGCGGCAACCGGGCACTCAGTCGCTATGAATTTGCCGCAGGGGTAAATGCCTGTCTTCAGCAAATTGAGAAATTAATTGCTGCTAGTTCGGCTGATGCAGCTACCGAAGCGGATTTAGAAACCCTGCGACGACTCGTTGATGAGTTTGGACCGGAACTGGCGACCCTACGGACGCGGGTAGATAACCTGGAAGGTCGTACCGCCTTCTTGGAAAGCCATCAGTTCTCAACCACGACGAAGCTGTTTGGACAGGCAGTCGTCGGCGTTCAGGGACGGAATGAGAATGAATTTGAGTTGTTCCTGAACCGAAAATCAACTGGGAACCGATTAGAAGACCAGAATACAAATCCCAACGTCATTAGCAACGTCCAGTTAAGTTTGTTCACCCAGTTCAGTCCTCGCAGCCTGCTGCTGACTGGATTGCAAGCGGGTTCTGGAAATTCGGGACCTCGTTTGCTCAATAACGACATGGTCTTCTTGGGATATGAAGGAGACACTGGGAACGACATTGTACTGAGCGACCTCACTTATCGTCAGTTAATCGGTAATAATTTTGCCTTCATCATCGGTCCGGAAGGGGTCAACCCAGTGAACGTTTTCCGGGGAGCAAACCGCGTAGAAAGTGCCGGTCAAGGGCCGCTTTCCCGCTTTGCTCAACGCAACCCAATTATTAATACCGGGGGACGTGGAGGCTTAGGCTTTGACTGGCAAGTCAATCCACGGATCAGTTTACAAGGCGTCTACTCTGCCAGCAGACCCGCAGATGCTTTTCGTGGGGGTATCGGCGGTGGACAAGATGGAGAAACCGCAGCTGGCTTGCAGTTAGTTGTATCGCCGCTGAATACGCTTGATATTGCTCTGCAATACGTCAACTCCTACTCTCCGTTTGGAAGATTGGGGACTGGCGTTGGCGATGATTTGGTTCTCTTACCGACTCCGGCAGGCAGAGGACCGATTAATACGAATGCTTTTGGTGCCAGTTTAGAATTCCGAGCAACGCCTAACATTACAATTGGCGGTTGGGGCGGCTACACGACTTCTGACCCGCAAGGAATATCAGGAAATGTAGAGACATTCAACTGGATGGCTTACCTGAATTTCCCCGATCTGCTTGGTGAAGGCAACCTCGGCGGTATTTATGTCGGTCAGCCGCCCAAAATTACCAGTAGTGACCTGCCAATTGGAAGAAACTACCCTGATTTTATTAGTGAGGGTGGCTTTGGAGATGAAGGCGGTCAGCCAGGAAGTACAACTCACGTAGAAGCTTTCTACCGCTTCCGAGTTTCCGACAATATTACAGTCACTCCAGGGGTGATCGTATTATTTAATCCGCTTCACAACCAGGACAACGACACAATCACAATCGGTGCCATCCGAACCACTTTTACCTTCTAAAAGTGGGCTGAAAAGTAGCGATCGCTTTGTCAGGGAGATTCATTCAAGGATCTCCCTGATAATTTTATAAAAACATTACAAATAACTTCGTAAGTAATTTCAACGCAAACCTCGCAACAGCCGAAAATAGAACAATTTTTTAAGTGTATTTACGTATATAAAACGGGTAAATAACTTTACAAAAACTTTGCAAAAAACTGGGAACTCGTTGAGAAACCAGACAGTCATTTATCCAAACACGGGCACAAGCAAAGCTAAGCAAGTATGACCTAGTTCTACTTAATGCTAGTCACACTTGCCCTAATGCTTATTCAATCAGGATGCTGTTATTACTCTCTTCTAATACTTCTAGTTCTGAGCTTGCTCAGGATGAATGCTGAAGAAACTTATGATCCCCTGTTGACTATCGAATTGAGCTAGATTCTGCTACTTACCCTGTCCTCTACTCACTGATGGAGTCCTAACATGATTGCGAAATCAACCAAGTATGCTGTTTGTTTCGGTATCGCTGGAGGCTTGGCGATCGCTCTAGCTCCCACGGCTCACGCACAGACAACTACGACGAGTGCGCCTGCCCCTACTACGACTTCCGCTACAAGCACTCAATCCCAGTCGATCTCGATCACAGGCGGTCTGTTAGGAGGACAAGCAGCCTTCTTTTCACCTTTACAGTCACAGACGACTTCTGGGACTACTGCTGGTGCAAGTAGCCCGGTTTTGTTTGACGCTGCTGTCACCACACTGCAACTGCAAACAACTTCCGGTAACACCAGCTCTGCTCGCTTCGTACCCCAGGCAGCAGACTTCAAAGACGTCGGTGCTGGCAACGTTGGTCGTCCTGGAAAAGATGACAAAGGTAGCTTAGTCGGTACCCTATCCGGTCTAGCCTTCACTTCTGGTGGCGCAGCTGTTCCCTTCTCGAACATCCCCACGAAACTAGACTTTACTCTGAATTCTTTTGCCAGCAGCGCCTTTTTGGGCGGTTCGCTGATTGCTCCTAAGGAGACAGGTTCGGCTCCGCTGGTTTTCCTGCCGGTTTCAAACGTCAAACTATCTACTCAGTCTCAGGCTAACTACACTGCCAAATCTGGGGTTTTAGAAGTTGGTAATTTTGAGGGCAAACTCACTGCGGGCAATATTGGTTTGCCGACATCCCTGAAGTTCAATGGCGGCAGCTCTGTTCCTCTTCCTCCATCTACTAGCTTGGGGCAAAAGACAAAATTTGAGCTGGAAGGGCAAGGATTCGGCACCTTAAGCAGCACTTTTTCGGATCAACCCACAACTCAAAGCTCCACAACCAGCAGTGGCACCGGCACACAAGCTGATGGCACCACAACCAGCAGTGGCACCGGCACAACCAACGGAACTACAACCGCAACTGGTGGCACGCAAACAAGTGGCACTACAACCGGCACCACAACTACAACTGCAACTGGCAGCACGACGCCAACAGATGGCACCTCAACTACAACTGCAACTGGCAGCACGACGCCAACAGATGGCACCTCAACCACAAGCGATAGCGACGACTCAACAAGCAGTCAAATTGCAACCGCTAGTGGCACCGGCGACGCTCAAACTTTTAGCAGCACTAACAAAGTAGCCTTCAGCAGCAATAATGCTCAAACCAAATTCAAAATAGAAGGCGAAAAATTCAAGATTGAGGGCACCGGAGTTGGCACAGATATTAAACTCGGTGGTACTACTAAGCTTGAGCTGACAAATCCCAGCGCTTTTAGCAATTCTGCCATCAAGTTCAAAGTTACAGGCGAAGGGAATGGCATCACCTCGATAAATGGCAACACCACGGTTGGCTATCTAAGCGATAACAGCAAAACCCAGTTTGAATTTGGGCAAGAAGGATCGAACGCCTTCAAACTCAAAGGTGAAAGTCAAGGTCGTACCCAATTCACTGTTGGTGCAGTTGCCAGCCAATTGGGTGGAACAAGTGGATACGATGTTGCTACGAACAATACCTCTTACCAGAGCAGCAGCAGCTCCTACTCGACAGGTGCAGGTGCAGCTACAGGCCAAAACACAGGCTTTGGTTCTAAAACAAGCTTGAGCTACAACCTCATCTTCCAAAATGATGGTAACTTTAACACCGTCATCAACAACTCTAGCGGCAGCTTCGGTGGTGGCAGCATAGGTACAGGTAGCAGCGGCGGCACCAGCGGCGGTGGTAGCTTCGGCGGCAGCACAGGCGGCAGCACAGGCGGCAGCACAGGTGGTAGCACAGGCGGCGGCACCAGCACTGGTAGTACAGGTGGTAGCGGCGGCGGCAGCGGTACCAGCACTAGCGCAGAGGGGAACGGCGGATCGCTTATCACCATTTACAACAGCACAACCTTCAATCTGATTTCTCTGTCTAATTCCTTCGTCCAAAGTTCTAATAAGGTCTACAACGTTGCTTCCACGTCTAGTGGCCCTGTTGGAGTCTTTGTGGAGAAAGGTCGTGGCAAGCAAAGATTGCTGGTTGTGCGCCAAAATAGCCGAGGTCTGGCTCTCGGTACCTACAAACAGAAGAAAGGTCGGGCAGTCGCAGCCTATCAGTCAGTGGGACCAGAAAGCCGTCTAGGTTTTGGGTTGGTCGGTCTGCGTCAGGTTTCAACCGAGCAGGTTACTAACGTGGAAGGTGACGCTGGCGCTGAAACCAACGACAACACCAACACTAACGACAACACCAACACTAACACCAACACCAACACTAACGACAACACCAACACCAACACCAACACCAACACTAACGACAATACCAACACCAACACCAACACCAACACCAACACTAACGACAACACCAACACCAACACCAATGACAATGGTGATGACGATGGCGATGATGATGGTGATGACGATGGCGATGACGATGATGCGAACACATCGACTCCTGAAGCCGATGACGAGGGCGATGATGATGGCGATGATGATGGCGATGACGATGACGCCAGCACCTCGACTACTACTCCAACCACAGGTGGTGCAGAAGGCTTAAATACTGCCCCAGCCAGCGATACAACAGCCCCTGCTCCTCAACAATAGTCATAACTCAAACAGATGGCGATCGCTATCTGTTTGAAGACAAAGGTTTCGCTCATACTCCTGAAAACAGGAAAATAGACCAACAACAAGGTGTTCTAGTTTGAGTTAGACCAATTGTGTAGCGATCGCCTCCAAGTCATGACTTGGAGGCGATTTTTTTGTAGATGTCCATAAACAACAAAGGGGCGCACGTTGAAAGTGCGCTCCCTTCTAAGGGTTAAAGCAGCTTATCTACTCACGATCCCCGACCACTGGACTTTTTTGAGCTTGTCCCGCCGGTAAGAGAAGAAATATAGCGGTTCTTGGTAGGTGCAGTGAGGCGCGATCGCTATCTGTTCGTTAGAAATTCCTAATTGTTCCAGTTGCAGCTGGTTGACTCGCCGCACATCTAGTCGCACCCGTCCTGGTTGCGAATCTTCTAATAACGGTGAATGTGGCAACTGCTGCAAGGCATCAATAATGGATTCTGTATCTTGCTGCGGATCTTTATCTGGTAAGATGCTGGCTCCGACTTCAGATGCCACATTTACAGACACCTGATAGACATCACCCGCGATCGCGGGACCCATCGCAATCAGCAGATTTTGGAGTTGACTGCCGGAAGCTAGGAAACGGGCGATCGCTTGGGGGACAATTCTAGTAGCAGTCCCGCGCCAACCCGCATGAATCGCTGCCACCTGTCCCGTCTGGGGGTCGGCAATTAAAACCGGCGTGCAATCGGCACTGCACACCCACACTGCCTGTTGAACCTGCTCGCTGACAATCCCATCAGCGCGGGGTAGTGAGTCCCCCTCTTGGCCTTCACTGGTTGCCGCTTCGATCTCTGAGGGCGTCATCACCGTATTGCCATGCACCTGTTTCACTCGATAAACCCTAGCATCCGGCTGTAAAACGTTGACTAATTCAGCCGGAGAACGGGGCGAAAATTGTTGAGTAAAAAATCCGTGAGACCAGCGTTCTAGCAAGCTACAAGTTAGATAGGGCAATCCTTCCCAAGTCCGCCAGTGCCAGGTATTTATAGAAGTTTGTGATTCTCCTGCGCCCAGGTTCAAATTGGTGCGGGAAAGCATCGCCATTCGGAACTCCTGAAATATCGGTGACATTATGCTAACTTATGCTACGAATCAATTTGTTAGCAACCGTGGCATTCGATCGGCATTGTCTGGAAGCCTTTTTAGGGGATGTTTCTCTACCGCTTTCTTTCCATATCTTTGAGACTTTACCTTCCACAAATCAAACCCTTTGGGAACTGCTCGATCGAGGAGCAACACCGGGAACCGTTGTCATTGCCCTTCAGCAAACCGCTGGGCGGGGTCAGTGGGGACGCCAGTGGCAATCCAGTACAGGCGGACTTTACCTATCTATCGCGCTAGCTCCCGATTTAGTTGCAACCAATAGCGCTCATTTGACCCTATGCAGCGCTTGGGGAATTGCTACCACATTGCGGAGTTACGGCATCCCAGCGTTGATTAAATGGCCAAATGACCTAATCTTGTGCAAACGCAAATTAGGGGGCATTCTCACCGAAACTAGAGTGCAACAAGGACGGATTACCAAAGCCGTTGTGGGTGTGGGAATTAACTGGGCGAATCCAGTCCCGGAAACTGGCATCAATCTGGAATCCTTTTTGCAGCAGCAGCCAATCGAAGCGAATGCCTTACACGCACGGTTCGCTAACGCCTTGGAAAGATTAGCGGCAATAACTTTGCAGGGTATTTTATCCGGATATCGACACGTTTCCCTAGAAGGAATAGACGCCCTACTTCCCGCTTACGTAGAGCTTCTCAGTTGCAGGGGGCGTTCTGTCATCGTAGACGGACGCTCTGGAGTCATTGTGGGTGTCGCATCCACCGGCGAACTTCAAGTCCGCTTGAACTCTTTAGCAGATGCCGAGGAAATCTGCCTCAAGCCCGGTACAATCAGTCTTGGCTACGATCAGTAATTTTACACAAGCTCTGGAAGTGAAAATGGATGGGGTAGAGACGATAGTCATGTCTTTATACCAAAAACACTAACCAGTATGACCCTATAGAGTGAGTGAGATGAGGAGTGATTCGGAAATGAGCCAGCGAAACCACCCTAGTTGTACTCCGTTTGGTCTGTTTTGCCGCCGTCCCCTGGTGCAGGGACTCAGTTGGATTGGAGGTATCGGTGTCCTCAGCAGCGGCTTAGTTTGGGCACAAAGCGATCCAAGCGTAGATACAATAGGCACGCCTACCACTCAAGAGGCACCGCCTACTGTAAAAATGGAGACCCACTCCCCGCGAAGAACTGAGCCGACGGTTGTTCGTCGCCGTGCAGTTTCAGCGCCAGACCCAGAGCCAAATGTTGTACGCCGTCGCTCGGCTCCAGCAGCAGAGAACGCTTCATCGGGTGTCCGTCGCCGCCGCTTGGCTCGTCAGCGTGCGTTAGAGACAACATCTGTCCGTCGTCGCCGTTCAGCTCCAGAACCTGCTGTTGTCCGTCGCCGTTCGCTTCCAGTATCAGCGCCAGAGACATCGGTCGCCGTTCCAAAAAGAGCAAAACTTGCTCCTCCTAGGTTGGTGGAGCCAAACACGATTTCTTATGTGAAGCCGCCCAAGCTTAGACCAAGCAAAGCCCAAAAAAGTGGGATGAGTTCCAGCGACTACAACAATAGCTATATCGATCCGACTGACTATAGTGTTGGTGCAACGGGTGGAGCCAAGGAGCCGATTCGTTCTTACGATGAACCACCTGCCGTTGTACTCTCGGAACGGTCAACAGGATGTCAAAGAGTCTTGCAAAGCGGGCAAGGTTTATCTGGTGGAACCTGTGGTGTTGCACGGATACCGTCTAGGAACACCAACCGTCTACGGGAAACTGCTAGATTAACCTACCCGACCAGAAGCCGTAGGGAGTACGCAAGTGACACAGACGTACCGGAAGCATTACGGACCTCTGGGTTGGCGAATCGTAGAGTCAGCCGCGCCCGTTTGGCGGTAAACCAGCCAGAACGGGAGATCCGTCAGCAAATCTTGGTTGCCTCTGCAAGTCCTGTTGGAATTGACCCGATTCGCGATCGCCCTCAAGGCATTCGCTCAATTAACCGTCGTCGATCTAGGTCTTTGGGTTCCTCTGCCGTTACTCGATCGACGGCGATCGCTTCTAATAACGTTGGCAGCAGCCAAAGCTCTATTCCATTCAATGTGCCCGAATACAAAGCCCCGATTCCGACCATTTTCCGGGGCTTGGCTAACGGCAATACCAGCTTAATTTTCCCACTGGCGATTCCTGCGCCAATTACCTCGCTTTTCGGGTGGCGGACGCATCCAATTTCCGGCACTCGCCGGTTTCATGCGGGTACTGACTTGGGGGCACCTCTGGGTACACCCGTCCTGGCAGCTTTTGCGGGGAAGGTTGCGATCGCTGACTGGATGGGCGGCTATGGTCAAGCTGTTGTCCTCAAACACAACGAAACCCAAGAAACTCTCTATGCTCACCTGTCGGAAATTTTGGTTCAACCCGGTCAACAGATCGAACAAGGAACCGTGATTGGGCGGGTTGGTAGTACCGGCAATTCCACAGGTCCCCACCTTCACTTTGAAATCCGCCAGCTAACGCAAGAAGGCTGGATGGCGGTGGACTCAGATGCCTACTTGGAATATGGTCTGGCGCAAATGATCAAAGCTTTGCAAACCGCCCATTCCGCTCCCTCCGCTCCATCAGCGTCATCTGCTCCGTTAACCCCGCAACCAGGCAGCTAAGAATTAAAAATTAAAAATTCATCTTTTTTAATTTTTGATTTCTAAAGATACCCGTGTTCTACCAAGAAAGCGGGTGTAATTCCATCCATCCCGATCGTAGCGGGTGCATTCTGCTCAGATGTTCGTGCTGGATAACGCAGAAATTTTTCCACGTACTTGCCCAGAATATCTCCTTCCAAATTCACCAAACTGCCAGTTTGTAAATAAGGTAGGTTTGTCTCGGCATAAGTATGAGGAATCACCGCTACCGTAAACCAACTTCCATCAGGGTCGCAATCTGCCACCGTCAGACTCACCCCATTAACGGCAATACTGCCTTTGGGGATAATGTACCGAGCAATCTGGCGCTGCTCCCCATCCTCTGCTGCCGGTATCTCAAAGCGCATTTCCCAGGAAGTAGCAGTTTGTACCGACTCTTGCAGACAGCCTATTCCGTCTATGTGACCTGTTACAAAATGTCCTCCTAGCTTGCTGCCAACCCGGAGAGAGGTTTCTAAATTCACGTAGGCGGCGGCTTGTTCTCGCTGTCCTAAGGTGGTGCGACTGAGAGTTTCCGGAGAAGCGGTTGCCACAAAGCCTTGAGGCGAAATTTCCTCTACCGTCAGACAAACGCCATCCACCGCCACACTATCGCCAATCGCTAAATCTGACAGTATCAGCTGACAAGTATCTCCCACGCAGGAAAGCCCAAAACGGTCTTCTCCCAGAGAGTTAATAGTTCCTAGAGCTTGAATTAATCCGGTAAACACTGTTTTTAAGTGAAATTAGGTAAATAACGGTCATTGGCAAACGGTCGTCGCTCATGATTCAGTGAAAAAACCGAAAAACAACTTGCTTTTAGATGTAATTAATCGGATTTCGACCTACTGATAACTGATAGCGAACAACCAGCGAAGGGATGAAGGCAATCGGTCTATATTTTTTAGTAAAATCTCCAGCGAATCGTTCTAAGACTGAGGCATACTGGGAGATACAGCTTTGTTGATCCCAACTTAACCAAGTCTTCATAGCTGGTTGTACCTTCGCTTGGTAAGGTGATTAGAACCGCAAGCGTGTTTGTTAAACCCCACTACCTCCAGTACCAGTTTATAGCTTTGCTTTATCCCCCCCGACGCCTACCGTGTTCTAGAGGCCAAGCTGATGATTGAAATGAAAGTCGCTGGAATTGCATTAGATGCCGTGACGCGCAGCCCGATTGTGTTGCTCAAAGATGCCTCGGAGCGACGAGCCTTGCCAATTTATATTGGGCAAGATCAGGCAAAGGCAATTATCAGCGCTTTGGAAAAACAAACCCCTCCCCGTCCCCTGACTCATGACCTCCTGGTGAATATCCTGGACGTTTGGAATATGACCTTAGAGCGGATCATTATTCACTCGCTTCAGGACAATACCTTTTATGCGATCTTGAGTGTCCGGCAGGGTGAGGTAAAAAAGGAGATTGATGCTCGGCCTAGTGATGCGATCGCGATCGCCATCCGCACTGGCAGCCCCATTTGGGTAATGGAAGAAGTCATTGCTGATGCTTCTATCCCTGTCGATCGCGATGCCGATGAGGCAGAACGCCGAGCCTTCCGTGATTTTGTATCGAAGCTTCGACCGGAAGATTTGATCCAGCGAGGAGGCTCCAGCACGGAATCATAGCACACCAAGGGCAAACGTAAAAAGGCAAAAGCCAAAAGCAAGAAAATGAACTTTTTACTTGGGCGATCGCGGCTGTCTCTTGCTCTTTCTTTTTACTTTTTATGCGTTATCGGCGGTTTGGAAAAACAAATTTACCGCTTTCAGTGTTTTCTTGCGGGACGATGCGCTGTCTGGCTTCCTTTGAAGATGCCTACCAGACGGTGCATCAAGCCGTTGCTTGTGGAATTAATCACTTAGAAACCGCGAGGGGTTACGGCAAAAGCGAAGAATATCTCGGTGCCGCTTTAGCCGCAGGATTGCCCCAGTCGCGAGAACAGCTTTATATCACTACCAAACTTCCCCCAAGCAGTGACGCCGATACGATGCGTCGGTGGATTGATGAGTCGCTCTTGAACTTACAGACTGATTTTGTGGATTGTCTGGCGATTCATGGCCTTAACACCAGGGAACATTTAAACTGGGTGCAAGCGGATGGAGGCTGTATGCAGGCGGTGCAGGAAGCCGTAGCAGATGGCAGAGTTCGACACGTTGGCTTCTCTACCCACGGACCGCTGGATGTGATTCTAGCGGCGATTAACACCAATTTATTTGAATTCGTCAACCTGCATTATTATTACTTTTTCCAGCGCCATGCCCCGGCGGTTGAGTTAGCCAACCAAAAGGATATGGGAATTTTTATTATTTCACCAGCGGATAAGGGGGGGCTACTCTACACGCCACCGGAAACGCTTCAACATCTGTGCCATCCCTTTTCACCCCTAGAACTAAATTATCGGTTTCTGTTGAGCGATCGCCGCGTTACCACCCTCAGTGTTGGCCCAGCGAACCCCAGCGAATTGACGGAATGTTTGGCGGTTGCTGAGCGCGATGAACCGCTAAAACCGGAGGAAATTGAAGTTTTCGACCGCTTACAAGCTCATTTAGGAGTAATTTCTCCAGATTTATGTAGTCAATGCTACGCTTGTTTGCCCTGTCCAGAAAACATCAATATTCCAGAAATATTGCGCCTGCGTAATTTAGCGGTTGCTTATGACATGACAGCGTATGGTCAATACCGCTACCGAATGTTTGAAAATGCCGGTCACTGGTTTCCGGGGATGAAAGGCGATCGCTGCACTGACTGTGGTGACTGTCTGCCCCGATGCCCTCAACATTTAGACATTCCAGCGCTTTTGCGTGATTCTCACCAGCGTCTGAATGGGCAACCTAGGCGTCGGCTTTGGGAATAATCGTAACGGTAGTTGCGTAAAGATAGTTGCGTGAACAGATTTTAAGGCAACCAGGATGTAGGGACAGGGTATTTGTGCCCTTGCCTGATGCTGTTATCACTCCGACGATGAACAGTATCTTTAGCTTATTGGTTTAAGTTTTACACCTATCTAAAGATATATACTTGTTAAGATGTTTAGTGATCTGGATTACCGACACATTGATTTATGTAAAATAGCTTAAAAAAGAATTTTGCTAATCCATTGGTTAAGGTTGGTTTAAAGTTTGACTTTGAGAAGGTGGGCTTTGAATATTCCATAACTATATTTGGTAGTCATGAAAAATCAGCTTACCTCTACAGAAAATCTAGTTCGCAGAATTGTATCTATTTATATATTAATTAGCATTATTTATATTGTTTCTGGGAATGAAATACTTAATTTACTGAGCAAGAATTTAGCGTTTTTAATCCAGTTAGAGACGTTGAAAGAGGGGGGATTTATTCTATCTATTAGCGGGTTGTTGTATGTTCTAATTCGTGCTGGCTTACAATTGCAACAATCCGAGCATAATTATCGCCGTATCTTTGAGAACACCGTTGAGGGAATTTATCAAGTTACGGACGATGGACGCTATATGAATGCAAATCCAGCACTAGCACGCATTTATGGCTACAACTCACCAAATGAACTTACTGGCAATCTTCATTGGCACGCAAGCAATTTGGAGTTGTACCAATTACTCCAAAAAACTGATGCCGTAACGGGATTTGAATCTCAGGTTAATCGCCCCGACGGCAGTTGCATTTGGATTTCTTCTAATGCCCGTGCTGTGCGCGATCGCAGTGGCAAACTACTTTACTACGAAGGCACCGTTGAAGACATTACCAGCCGTAGGCAAACAGAGCAAGCACTGTTCGACAGTAAGGAACAATATCGCGTTATCTCAGAACTGACCTCTGATACCTATTGCGTAACAGTTGCCCCTGACGGTCAAATGACAACCGAATGGGTGTCAGAGACCTTTTTGCGAGTGAGCGGTTACACGTTCGCGGAAATTATCACTCTTGATGGCTGGCGGCGGCTTATTCATCCCGACGACTGGTTAAAAGTTCAGCAAAATTTTCTCAACCTAGTTTCTGGTCACTCTGAGATTAGCGAACACCGGATTGTGACCCGTAGCGGTGAAGTTCGATGGTTACGAAATTATGCGCGATCGCAATGGGATGAGCAAAAACAAAGAGTTATTCGGATTTTGGGGGCATTGCAAGATATCACAGACTGCAAAGCCGCTGAAGCGTTACTTCAGCGAAGTGCTGGCGAGATTAATCAAATTTTTAATATGCTGCCCAGTTTTGTCTGGAAGTTCTGCCCTGCGACCACCCAGTTTATCTATGCCAGCGATATTCTAACCGAACTCAGTGGCATTTCTACACAGGCATTTTTTGAGAATTATCAAGTTTGGGACGAGCGAGTCGATTTAGGGCATGAATCCCAAGAAGCAATTCGGATAGCTTGGGAAGCAATTACCAAAGGCGAACCCTATCAGGTTGTTTATCTTTTTCACACTCTTCATAGAGGCGATCGCTGGTTTGAAATTACAGCCAGACCTGCCATAGAGGATGGCGTTCTCTATTACTACGGCAGTACCGCAGATATCAGCGAAAGGCAGCGGCAGACGATGTTATGCAAGCAGGCAGAAACAGCCTTACGGCAGGCAAATGAGGCGTTAGAAATCCGAGTCCAAGAGCGTACCGTTGAGCTAGAAGATGTTGTCCAGGCACTCCAAGCAGAGATTGCCGAACGCAAGCTCGCTCAAGAAACCTTAAAGCATTATCAATTGCTATCGGAACATGCCCGTGACATTGTTTTGTTTATTGGGAATCAAGGGCAAATTATCGAAGCGAATCAGGCGGCAATTCAGGCATACGGTTACGAACGCGAAGAGATTGTTGCCTTAAACATTCAGGACTTGCGAGATCCTCCAACTCATACAGCGATCGCTCAACAACTGGAGCAAGCAGAACAGCGAGGCATCTTATTTACTACCACTCACCGCCGCAAAGATGGCAGCACTTTTCCAGTGGAAGTCAGTTCCCAAAGCTGGGTAATTGACAATCAAAGAGTTTTATTAAGTATTATTCGGGATATCAGCGAAAGCCTCCGGCACGTCACGCTACGCAAACTGGCAGAGGAGGCATTGCAAAAAAGCGAGGAACGGTTCCGCAATTTGCTGGAAACTACCAGCGATTGGGTATGGGAGGTAGATGAGAATGCTGTTTACATTTACACAAGTCCCAAAGTGCGCGACATCTTAGGTTACGAACCTGAAGAAGTTTTGGGAAAAACGCCCTTTGACTTAATGCCGCCGGAAGAAGCCTTCCGGATTGCGAACACTTTTGGGCCAATTGCTGCCCAAGCAATACCATTCTCTTGCCTAGAAAATATCAACATTCACAAAAACGGTCATCGAGTTGTTCTAGAAACCAGTGGCGTCCCAGTTTTTGATAGCTCTGGGAAATTTTGTGGCTATCGCGGTATAGATCGGGACATTACCGAACGCAAACAATCTGAAGAAGCTCTGAGGGAAAGTGAAGAGCGATTCCGAACAATTTTTGAAAGAGAAGCGATGGGTGTCGTCCTGACCACTTTAGAGGGGCGGCTTTTGGCAAGTAATCCCAAGTTTCGGGAAATTTTAGGTTATAGCGAACAAGAACTACAAGGGATGCTTTTCAGTGAGTTGGCGCATCCAGATGACGCCATGCAAGACCGGGAACTTTACCAAGAGTTAATGGCTGGAAAGCAGGATTCTTACCATTTGGAAAAGCGCTATATCTGCAAGGATGGTCATGTGGCTTGGGGCTACTTGACCGTTTCTTTGATTCGCAGTCCCGGCGGTGCCCCTCAATTTAGCACTGCCACCATTCAAGACATTACCGAACGCAAGCAGATAGAAGCAGCGCTACGGGAATCGGAAGAGCGTTTCCGCCAATTAGCGAAAAATATTCCGCAAGTTTTCTGGATGACGACTCCCGATGAGAAACAAATGCTCTATATCAGTCCCCCTTACGAGCATGTATGGGGGCAAACTTGCGAAAGCCTTTATCAGCAGCCTGAATCTTGGCTGGATTCTATTTATCCAGAAGATCGGCAGTCGGTGATAGATGGGCTTGAAAAACGCCAACAAGAAGTGGACGACTACGAATATCGGATTATCCGCCCGGATGGGACGATTCGCTGGATACGCGATCGCTCCTTTCCAGTTCGGGACGAGACAGGGCAAGTCTATCGAATTGCCGGAATTGCAGAAGATATTAGCGATCGCAAGCGAACGGAGGAGGAGGTTTATTTTCTGCAAACCATGACCCAAGCTATTTTTGAGTCTCCAGACTTTCACTCAGCGCTATTCGTAGCACTCCAGAAAGTGTGTGAAGCCACTGGCTGGGATTTTGGGGAAGCCTGGATTCCACAATCCGACAACAGCGTTCTCGAATGCAGTCGAGGTTGGTATAGCCGTGCCACTTGTCTAGAGGAATTCCGGCAAGGAGGCGAGAACTTGACCTTTGCACCAGGGATTGGGTTACCCGGTCGTGTCTGGGTCTCAAAACAACCAGAGTGGCAACGAGATGTTTCCGGTGAGTCGCATCAAGTTTATTTCAGGGTAAATTTGGCAATGAAAATTGGATTAAAAGCCGCTTTAGGAATTCCAATTATTGCTGATGATACTGTTTTGGCTGTCCTTGTGTTTTATATGTTTGAATCTTGCGAACAAGACGAACGACTCATCGAACTGATTTCCGCTTCAACTGAATTGGGATTATTCATGCAGCGCAAGCGAGCAGAAGAAGAAATTCGCAATGCTTTGGAAAAAGAAAAGGAACTGCACGAACTAAAATCCCGTTTTGTTTCTATGACTTCTCACGAATTTCGTACCCCGTTATCGACTATTTTGTTTTCGGCTGGATTGCTTGAAAATTACGGCTTTAAATGGACAGAAGAGAAGAAAAGGATTCATCTGCATCGAATTAAAACTGCTGTTCAACGGATGGACGGGATGTTAGATGAAGTGTTGCTTATTGGCAAAAATGAAGCTGGCAAGACAGAGTTTAACCCTGCCGCGATAGAGCTAGAAACATTCTGCCAAGACCTTGTAGCAGAAATGGAACTAACAGCAGGCGATCGCCATTCCCTAATTTTCTCAAGTCAGGGAGAATGTCTCGCAGCTTGCATTGATGAAAAACTGCTGCGCCACATCCTCAGCAATTTACTCTCAAATGCTATCAAATATACCCCAGGGGGGGGTATTATAAAATGCGAACTTAGCTGCCACAATGGGGAAGCTATCTTCCAAATTAAAGATCGAGGAATTGGCATTCCTCCACAAGATCGGCAACGATTGTTTGAAACCTTCCATAGAGCTTCTAATGTTGGCAATATTCCTGGAACTGGCTTAGGATTAGCGATTATTAAAAACTTTGTAGACTTACACAAAGGCAAAATCACCGTAGAAAGTGAAGTCGGAGTGGGTACAACCTTTACGATTAAGTTACCGTTGAGCGGGGATTGTTAAGCTTCAGGGGCTAGTTTTAACCCGTTATAGCAAGGATTTTAATAACGGTATCTTTATATACCAAACTTGGAAAAAATCTTCCTCTACATTCTTTTCCTGTCTTCGCTGATTTTTTCATTCTAGGCGGCTTGACTGTTACCTAGGTTCGATTAATAAGGTTAGTTACTATAGGAAGGTAAGAACTTCTTATATTTATTTTTGATAAGCATTAAATATAAAATTTTGAATTCAATTAATTTACTTTCCCTTGCGAGTGAAATTATAATGAATTAATTGTCTAATATTTATGGATAACCCCATAGATATTGCTGGTAGATTTGGCTTTGAAAAAGTATAGAAATAGACTTTTATCCAGTGAGAGGGTGCATAATTTCACTTAAATAAATGTTATTACAGATTGATAAAATCTAAATTCAGGAAGCAGGACAACCTTTATAAATTAAATACTTTGCACAACATCGGGGAAATAAAAAGTTTGATTTTGTAAGAAAAACCATAAATTAAAGGAAATTTAGAGAAATGGCAAAAATTCTAGTTATTGAAGATGAAGAAGCAATCCGCGAAAACATATTAGAACTATTGGAGGCAGAAGAGTTCGAGGCGACAGGTGCAGAAAATGGTCTTGCTGGCGTACAGATAGCAAGAACGATTCGCCCAGATTTAATTATTTGCGATGTCATGATGCCCGATTTAGATGGTTTTGGTGTTTTGATGGCGCTGCGTCAAGATCCTGTCACCGCAACAATTCCCTTCATTTTTCTGACTGCCAAAGCTGAAAAAGCCGATTTGCGTCAAGCGATGGAATTAGGGGCAGACGACTATTTAACCAAGCCTTGTACGCCTGAGGAAATACTCAAAGCGATCGCTGCCCGACTCGAAAGACAAAGAGCCATTACTCAACCCTATACCTTAGCGCTCAGGCAAGCAGCAGAAAGACTCAATCACTTAGTTCATTACGATAGCGTGACAAACCTTCCCAATCGCTTGCTTTTGCGAGAGCGGTTTAATCAAGTTATCAGTAAGCGACAAGATGAACACAAAAGCGATTCCAAAACCCAGGAGAACGAATCGCCTCTTGCCTCTGCCCAGCAGCCACTCAACGTTCAACCTGTCCCGCTGCTGTTTCTAGGATTAGATCGGTTTCAACGGATTAGTGACACCTTGGGAAATCAAGGGAGTGACCGATTAATTAAACTAATTGTCGAACGAATCACCACCTGTCTCAGCCGACAGGACACGATTGCGCGATTGAATGTAGATCAATTTGCAATTATTCTGGCAACCTTAAGTCAAAGACAAACGGTTGCCAGTGTCGCCCAAGCGATTTTGTCATCGCTGAATGAACCCTTCTCCTTAGAAGACGGTCAAATCTTCCTCACTGCCAGCATTGGCATTACCTTCTATCCCAACGACGGGCAAGATTTAGACACCCTGATGAAGATGACAGCAGCGGCGATGTCCTACACCCAAAAGCTGGGAGGAAATCACTATCAGTTTTATGCGACGGACATCAAGGCTGATTATGGCGAAGCGCTGGTGCTAGAAGCGAGTCTGCGCCGTGCCTTAGAACAAAGTGAATTTCAAGTGTACTATCAGCCCCAAGTAAATCTCCAAACCGGAGAAATTAGCGGTGCAGAAGCCTTAGTGCGTTGGCAGCACCCGACGCGGGGGCTGGTTTCACCCGCTGAATTTATTCCTATGGCAGAAGAAACGGGTTTAATTGTCCCGCTTGGCGAGTGGGTATTGCAAACTGCCAGTGCCCAAACGCAAAAATGGCGAGACGCTGGATTTATATCGTTCCGCGTGTCAGTGAACTTGTCGGGGCGTCAATTTAGCCAAGCTGATTTAAGCCAGCGAATTGTCCGAGTATTGGAAACTACAGGTTTGAACCCAGATGCATTGGAATTAGAGCTGACTGAAAGTATCCTCGTGCAAAATGCTTCGATGGCGATCGCGACTTTAAATGAACTGAAACAGTTGGGGATTCATATCGCAATTGATGATTTCGGTACTGGCTATGCTTCCTTAAGCTATCTCAAACAATTTCCCTTCGATACTTTGAAAATTGACCGATGCTTTGTTCAGGATGTTACTAGCGATACCCAAAACCGAGCGATTATGACCGCTGTGATTCAACTCGCTCACAATCTGAATTTGAAAGTTACGGCTGAGGGGGTAGAAACTCGCGCTGAACTAGCTTTCTTAAGCCAGCAGCATTGCGATGCCATGCAAGGCTATCTATTTAGTCGTCCCGTACCCGCAGCAGAATTTGAAACCTTGTTAAGTGCCGGTAAACGGTTGCCGATGCAAGTTGTATGAATTAATCTACGTTTATTTACAAACCGTTCGCTGAATCAATCGCTGGAACCATTAGCAATTCTTACCAGACAATAACTGCATGAATTAGCGCGAGTAAACATGGAACCTCTACAGGAACCAACCAAATCTGGAGCGAAACTTAAACAATTTAGGCAGGCGTACACGGCAGATGACAATGCTGCGAGAAGTCAGATCCATCAAACAGGGAAAAAGATTGCTTCTTCCTTGCTGTTATCAGCTTTAGCAATTCTTACTTCGTGTCTTGTCCCTTTGTTAACGCAGGCACAAACACCACCCACACTGCTGCCTTCTCCCGAACCTTTAGACTTAAAACTACTCGATCCAGAGTCTCGCCCACCGAGAAGTCAAGTCATTAGAGCCGATAGTATGTCCCAAGCTAAACCAACGGTTCCCAGCCTTTGGTGGGCGGAGGAACAGTTTGGTGGCAAATTACTAGAGAACTGGCTAGCGTACCCGGATCGCCAGCGGGTGGATTTGGTTGTAAACCGACAACTCTGGAGCCTTCTGAACTATATAGGACGCTATAGCTTTGTCAACAGCTTTGGGACGGTTGCCAGAGATTATGGCTATAACACCAGGGTGTTTATTGCCAATCAACCACAAGAACCGCTAGCAACCTACACTTGTAATTTCAGTACCAATCCAGTCGTCTGCGATCTGGATATTGTCTCCTCTGGTCAAAATAGTCTGCGAGTTCGTTCTAAACCGTTGGGCGGATTTCCTGCCACAGGGAACGATACGCAAGCGCCGTAGACTGGGGAAGTGGAAACAGAAATTCACTCTTGTCCAGTATCTGAGTATCTGGCAGCAAGATGGAGTTCGTTTTTAAAAATTCAGGTAACTCTGCTGGGTTCATGCCAGCAACAATTGGTGAGGCGGCGCGGCTGAACAGAGAAATTTCCGTAGCCGGTTTGGATTCCCAACAAAAATTAATCCAATCTTGCAACAGAGGATTCGCCGCAGCACCAGCAGGTTGCACCCATAAGTCTGACCACAAGGCGGTTCCAGACACAGGAACCACCGCAGCAATGTTGCGATCGCGCTTCATCACCGACAATACATCTGTTGACCAACCCACCGCCAGCCAGGTGTCTCCTAGCAATAACGGTTGCAGATAGGTATCGGAACTATAAAATTTCACCTGCTGGTGCAACTTTTGCAGGGTATTTTTCAACTCAGGAATTCTGTCTATCCGTTCCGTGTTGTAAGAATGACCCAACCGTTTTAAGGTTAGACCAATCACTTCTCGCGGTTGATCTAAAAGTGAAATGCGATCGCGCAGTTCTTCTCGCCACAAATCTTGCCAATCCGTCGGTGTCCATCCCAAAGATTTGAATTTGTCGCGGCGATAGATAATTACTGTGCTTCCCCAGCGATAGGGCGCACCCCAAATTTTTCCAGCGGGGTCAGATTGACCTTGACTATTGCGTTTCACAAGTTCTTGCCATCGGATTGGCAATTGATTCCACCCTCCCGCCTGTGTGAGTTCGAGGGGTTGAATGAGTTTCTGCTCAATTGCCTGTGCTAACCAGAAATCTCCCAAAGTCACTAGATCGGCAATGACGGGTTTTTTCGGGGTAATCAGCGGTAAGTTCCGACCCCAGCCCTGGTTCGCTTTACCGGGATTATGCCAAGTTTCTAGACTCGCAAATAAATCTTTTAACTGTGTGGCTGGCGTAAAATCTAGAGTTGCCGATTGCTTGAGGCTCTGGCGAAATTTAGTTAACAGCTGAGCGGGAATGGAATTTTTCAGAAGTCTAACTCTTAGTGTGGGGTTTTGGGAATTTCCACACCCTGCAAGCATCTGACTCAAGGTCAGCGTTCCAGCACCCAGCAGAAAAGACCGTCTCTTCATAGTTGTAGCAACTAGCAATCCTTCTGATTAGCAATTCGCTATTCGCTGTTTATAGCGCTTGTCGGCGCTCGACACCAAAGCCGACCAAATCGATTACCGTTGGTTGTTCTCCGGGTTCGGGTCGTTGGTAAGTAATAATTGTTCTGAGCCGCGTATCCGGCGCTACAATCCGCATTTGATCGACCGCAACAGAACGTCGATAATAGGTGATCATTTCCAGCGTTTGGCGAGTGGGCTGATAGGTAAAGCGCCCCGCGATCGCTCCCGCTTCTGAGTATCCCTCATCCCGCAGATAAAAACCCTTAATCGCTTCCCCATCTACAACTTCCGCCACGATCGGTGGAGCGGGGATTTCGGCGGGCGATTCCCCAGGCACCACGTAGGCATCCGGCACAAATAAAGCCTTCAAACTCATGGATACTCGTTCGCCCGTTTCCGAGACGGTATCAAAGGCGATCGCAAACCCAGGACAGGCATTTTCTTCTTCGGTTGCTTGGGCAAGATTTACCTTTATGCCATTTGACGAAGAAAAGGACAAAATTTGCTGCTTTTGTTCCCATGTCAGGGCTTTTACCGAATATTCCGTATGAGAGCGTTCAATCTGACCACTAAGGACAGAATGATACATTCTTTCTGTTGTCCATACCCCGGTGCAAGCGGTAAAAAACTCTCTGATGCTGAGCATTTTTTCCAAAAAAGCAATATTTAACGCAAGTAAAAGGTGATTAGCTTGCTTGATTAACTTAACATACGTCCGTGTTCTTCGGTGCTGATAAAGGTTCTAGCCGTTGCTACAGTTTTTTGCACTGCGATCGCCGTTGCCATCTTCTTTATCTATTCGATAAGTATATTGGATAAGTATATTTTCTGTTCCTCCTTTTGATAGAGGAACTTCTTAGGGCTGAAAATCAAAATAAACGGAATATAGGGCTAGAATCGCGAAAATTTCCAATAAATCTTCAGAATTGAGAATTTAATATTTCTACATCATAAATCCTGCTAGAAAAACCGCTTTTCATGTTTATTCAGCCTTGATCTAAAAAGGCTCAATCGATCCCAACTCCAGCTTCATAAATTCATCTTGCTCAATAGTTAAATAATTTGTAAGTAAAACAGTTTTTTAACTATTTTTTTATAACATGAAAGAAATCAAGTTAACGCCTAGTGGGAATTGCATGGATTCACTTCAAAAGCAAGTCATCACTTTAAATCATAAAGTTGATGTCCTTTACGAAATGATTGACCAGTTGAGCGAAAAAGTCTCTGAAGCTTTGTCTAAAAGCAAAGCAGCGGCTATCCAAGGAGGTACACCCGCACCTTTAGGAGTCAGTAATAGCCGCTATGCCTATAAAAGCTACAGCAATCAGTCTCCAGTAATGGAGCACAAAGATGTCTTAGTTGATACAAACTCTGTAGATAGTAACTCTCATAGCAGCGAGAAAGATTTGTCACCGACCATTCAAATCCAACGGCTAACGGCACAGCTCACCGCTGCCTATAATCGCATTGCTGCTTTAGAAGAACAGTTACTCTCTCAGAGAATTCACTCTTAAACAATCGGCAGGCGGGATACAGCTAGAAGGCTTGCAGATAGAGAAGAAAGAATAAACACTGGCTTTATGCTTCACACTTCATATTTCGGACTTCAACAACGCTCGATTAACATTTCAATGGCTTGGAGTAATTGCTCCTGGTGCCAACCCTGAGTTAAATGAGCCGCGATCGCACATCCGCCCGCACCCATGCCTTCTTTAACGTATCCCTGCTCATAAGCCCGCAGTTGAGGATAACGAGAGGGCGCAAAACTCAGCCCAGTCCCCAATAAGGGGACTGGGCTAATTGTTTTTGCTAAGCCGACCGTATCACCAGTTGGATCTTCTGCCACCCAGCGAGTCGTTCCCACCACAACTTGTTCGGGTTCCCAAGATAGGGAATATTGACGCCCAAGCGCTTGCATCAAGGCATAGACAGCCAGCATTTGCGTTCCACCAGCCAGCATGACACCGCAAGTGCGACTTGCAGCGATCGCCATCCCCGCAACCGCAATTTGCATCGGATCGCCAATTGCCGCAACCAGATGTAAAGGGTCTTGTGTCAGATGAATGCTACCCTTATGTCCCTGAGCCTCTCTGCTCCTAAAGGCTTTCAGCCCAGCTTCCACCACCGCCCACTTTTGCGCGTGATTGCAGCTAGGATGGCTGCTGTTGACCTTACCGGCAGCGGGGACACCCAAGCCCGTTAAAATTGCCAAAGCCGTTGTCGTTCCCCCTACCACGCACTCTCCCAGAATTAAATATCCATCCGGGATACTTGCCGCTAGTTTTTGCCCCCAAATTAGTCCTTGTTCCCACAGATGTTTCACTGTCGCGAGAGGCAAAGCATTTCCGCCGCTGAGACACTGGGCAGGGGCACCTTCCAAATCAATGACTGGAACAGTTGGCGGCTGGGGCAATCCAGCATTGAATAAATAAACGGGAATACCAAGTGCTTCAACCACCGCGCGGGAGATTAGCACTGGAGAGGCACCCGCTTGCAGAGGAGGCAGAGGATATTGAGGCTGAGGCTGAGGGCCTTTATACAAAAATTCCGCATCTGCGATCGCTGTATATTGTCGATCCTCTGGCGTTGCTCCAGCTGCTGAAATACCGGGGATCAGGCCGGTGGCGGTAAAGCCCAAAATACAAGCAAACACCGATGGGCGTCCGCGATATCGCTGGAGCCATCGATGTCCCGGTTCTATCTGAGTGTAGACATGAATCATCGAGTTTTGGATTTTGGATTGAGGGTTGAGTCGTGGTGAGGCTCAAAGTAACAGGGAAAAGGCAAAAATTGTAACCTTTAACCTTTAACCCTCATTCTTCATAATCCAGCAGCACTTGCACCCAATGCGGGGGGCGAGGAATCGGGTTGCCCAAACGATCGAGTAGCAGCAAAGCCACCAAATGTACGACAAACAGATAGATAACGTTATTGAGAATAATCATGCCGAATGCGATCGCTTGAATCAAAGATAGACTCGGCTCTTGCAGTAGCCCGATCTTGACAAATACCCACTCTGCCAGTTCCGTCACCTGGCTAGTCATGTAAACCCAGAGGTCTTCTCCCAATAAAATCGACAGCAGCCAAAACCGAAAAAAGAATCCAAACGTACCAATAATTGTCCCCGTACCAATCGAGAACAGCCAGCTGCTCCTGCGCCGCCACAAAGCCCCCAGTTGGACACCCATGAGACCGTAGGGGATCAGAAACAGAATGCTGCGAGTTGGTCCCATTAGGACGGACAACAGCAACCCAGAAACCAACGCTGCCATCCAAGCCGCCCGGTGTCCCCATCGCAGGTATACAAGGGCAATCGGGATTGGGAAAAACATCCGCAGCAGCGGTCCCATTGGAAAGTAATAATTAATCAGCCAAATCAGGCTACAAGTACTAGCCAGAAAGGCAGTTTCCACCATGATCAGGGGAGCAACTGCTTTCACCTGGGGTTCGGAATAATTGTTCCCTTGGGCACTGGTTGCCGGGGGCGTTTCGCTTAGATTCGCCTCATCTTCGATTTTCTGAGAATTCCCCAGACCAGAAGCTTGACCGTCTTCAAAAGGATCGCTCATGCAGATTAAAAAACAAAGCCAGATCCTAAATTTAACCTCTATTCCCGTTTTGAGCCGAGCTTCAGCAGCTTTAGGAGAGAATTACAAGACCCATTACCAATTTCCAGTATTCCTTTATCCATCCGCTATTTCCCCAGCCGCCAGTGATTCAGGATGCTCCGTATCTATGCCCTGAATTACCAACACCGAACAGGGAGCGTGGTGCAGCACATAATTACTCGTACTCCCCAGCAAAGCTTCTGTCAATCCCTTGTGCCCCCGGCGTCCCATCACAATCAAATCGGCACCCCAATTCTCAGCCGCTTGACATAACATTTGCCCAGCCTCGCCTACTTTGTAATCAAACTCCGTCGGCACTTTCTGACGGGTAGATTTTTCGCAGTAACTTCGGAGCAAATCTTGCACCTGCTGGATTCGCCTTTCGAGCGTGAGGTGGTGATTCTCATAGGATGTCATCATCTGAGGATACAAACCCATCTCACCAGAGAGCCGTGGCGTTATTTCACCGAGTATCTCGCTATTGAGGCAATGTAGCAGCATCATTGCTCCACGATTCGCCTGCGCCAATTCCAGCGCTTGAGCGAAGACAGCCTGACATAAAGAAGAGTCGTCGATAGCAACCAATATTTTCTGAAAACCCATGACTAGGCACCCAGATAAATGGCAGTCGGGCACCCAGAGTGCCGCTGCCGTGTATTTATTAGACGATTAGCCGTTCCAAAGCCGCCAAATCGGGAATGCACAAGATATCGTGGTCGCGCATAATCAGCGCCTTTTTTTCCAGCTTTGTTAAAACCCGTGTCACCGTTTCTCGCGCCAGACCGCTGAGGCTGCTTAACTCACGATGGGGTAAATTGGGGATCATCGTTCCTTTTTGGGCAGTTTTTCCCTGTCCTTCTGCTAAGAATAATAACGTGTCGGCAACGCGGGACATACTATCTGATTCTCGCAATCGGAGGCGACGGTTGACTTGACGCAGGCGTTTTGCCATCAACTGAGCCAAGCGAACGCCTGCTAGTGGTTCGTTATGAATTAACTGAACAAAATCTTGAGCAGGCATACTGCCAATCGTCGTAGGAGTTAGCGTAATTACATCCGTTGAACGAGGAACCTCATCCAACGCTGCCATTTCGCCAAAAAGTTCTCCTTTGCCAAGAATATTCAGCGTTACCTCTTTACCATCAAGGTTGTAGGTGCGAATTTTCGCCCAACCCTCCAGAATAAAGTAGACAGAGCCGCCCCAGTCATTTTCCAGCAAAATCACCTGATTTGCAGGATGGGTACGAGTGACGACATGGGAAGTGGCTTTCTCCACAACGGTCTCTGGTAAGCCGGTAAACAAAGGTGTGGAGCGAATCAACGCATTCATGTTAGAGTTCGGTTCGCGGGGGGTGTATCGGTCTTCCATCGGGCCAACACAAATGAAAAAGCTAAGAACTGATAAAGAGTGGCCCACTGGAGTGGGGCTAGCTGGTAGCGTTTGAATCAAGAGCAACCGTTGAGCCGGAAACTTTCAGCAATCAGGTCGGCATCTCCCGAATATGGTGTTTACGCTCTCGAAGATAATTAGGCTGAACAGGAGGCTCTTGGCAGCGTACCAATCAGAGTTAGGAGGCACCCATTGAGCCAGTGACCCTATCTTTATTATCCTCATAGAGGAAACCCGCGACTCGCTGCTGACGCATCTAGCAAAACTCACATCTTAATCCAAAACGCTTTGATTTTGGGCGATCGCTTTCTTTGTACCCATTGGGTGACAAAACGCTACAACCCAAAATTCTATCTACATTTAGAATTACCAGTCTTGAAATAATTCACCCGGTAGATGCAACACCCTGTTTAATATAAGTTGTTCTTGTTGGGCAGTCTAACATTATAGGCAGTGGCAGTATAGTAACTTCTGATAACTGTGCAATCGTTCTAGCCAGGGATTCCATTGTGACTCACGAGACGGATGCGATTTCTACACTAATCGCTAATATTGACAGCATCCTCCACAAGGCCAGCTCCCGTCGGCCTTGGCTCAGGTCAGTTGATGTCCAAGAGCAGCGTCGGCTTCTGGAGCAGGTTCGTACCTATTTAGTCTCACGGCAACAATCAGGCGCTGGAGATGAAGCTCGGCATCAGGAAAACTATCAACCGCAGACAACAGCACGACAGATTGTGCAAGCGGTTGAGCAAGACATGGAAGCGGTGCGAACCAGCTTGATGCAGTCCTTGCAGGGGGATCTGGAGAGTCTTCGCCAACAGCGGGAATCTCTGGTTCTAGAGATTCGACAGATGGAGAGTTATCGGCTGCACCATCGAACGCTTGCTCAGCAACAAGCGGCACAGCAGCAACTGATTTCCGAATTTTTGCAGGTACTTTCTAGTCGCTTGCAGGAAACTCTCACGCAACAGATGGCTCAAACCCTGAGAAATTTGGAAACTCAGTTTTTGAGTGCTGAGGGACTCCCTCCAGAAGGTCAAAAACAACCCTATAATTTCTCACCTAGCTATTCAGACGCGATATCTAGCAATTCTTTACCTTTACATCCGCGAGAGCGCCTGGAACAACTGCAAACGTTACAGGCAAAATCCGATCAACTGCTAGCAACGCTGGATTCAACCATTCGTACAGTCTTCGAGGCACTGCAACGCAATCTTGTTAGCTATCAAGAGTCCTTGGCCCAAGGACTTGATAAAATGCACAACTTGGGGCAGCAAAGCGAGGTGATGTTTACAGAGTTGGTAAATCAGCTCACCGAGCAGTTCCAGCAAGAAGCCTCAGCAATTTTGCAATCGTCTCGGCAGTCACAAGTAGATGCAAGTAGCGCGAGTCCGGCTGCGACAACACCAGGGATCGGCGCTCTGCAACTGCCCTATCCCCAGAGGGAACCCCAAACGCTGGAGCAACCCTCCTCTCCACCTTCTAATCGCAACGAATTCAATTTCTCGCCGAATGATGTTCCTGTCGCCAGACAGCCATTGCCGTATCCGGGGGTTGAATTGCCCCTCCGCTCGGTGGAACAGGAGCAGTCGCAAAGTCCCCAGTTCAATCTGCCAACGGACCGCTTAGGGGAGTCGGTACAAAGGCAAGCCTCCTCAAAGGATAATCTTTTTGGGACAGCATCGTCTGCTAGCACTCCATCGAACCCTACCTCTGGTGCCCAGAATAGCGAGCTGGAAGACTTGGATCTGGAGAACTTGGGCAATCTGGAGATAGCATCGCTTGATGACGATGATATGAAAACTATCTTCCAGACGGAGCCTATCCTTCCCGCCACTGCTGAAAGGAAGCGCGACGAAATCGACGATTTTTTTGAAAGCTTGTTTGGGACACCGCCGAGCCCACAGAGTCCCGAACAACAAGAGCAAAATACTGAGAAACAATCGGAGAGTGCTCCCGCCGGAAATACCCAAACTCAGGCAGCAAGTACAAATCCAATCATCCCTCAAGACTCAGCAGGAGAGAGGAACCCTCGCCCCTATGGCAGTCAGGACTCTTTAGAAGATGTCCTATTTGCAGGTTTGGAAGATCCCGCTGAAGATGCCGCGATCGCGCAACCACCTGCGAGAGTCGAGCAAGTTGAGGACTCTTGGGAAAATGTCTTATTTCCCGAAGATTGGGAAAAGACGGTTATCCAAGTTGAGAAGTGGGCGATCGCTCCGACGATTGCCAGTGAAGATCAAAATGTCGAAACCAATGAAGCCTTCAATCCTGAAACAGTGGAAGAAGGGGATCTGGTCATTTCGGCACTAACCGATCTGTTGCAGGAGGATCTGTTTCAGGAGCAGGAAGTAGTGCCAGCGGAATCTCTCTTACCGAGGGTCACACCTCCGAGTCTGGAGGAAATCACTCAAATCCAGAATACTCAAATCCAGAATACTCAAATCCAGGACACTCAAATCCAGGATACAGAGCAACCTGCAACCGAGGAAGCTGCAAGTCTGGAAGAAGATATCTACATTCCCGCTTCGCCAGACGAAAATCTGCTGGCGATGGATACTTTCTCAGTTGACCAAGACGAGTTTTTCTGGCTGGATAGAGATACGCTGCAACTGCTGAGTGAAGATCTGTCTAGCTTTGAGGCACCGCAGGGGGGCGTATTCCCGCAATCAGAGGAGCAGAGGAGCCATAGAGAGGCGGATTTTAGCGATAACGCGACAGAAATCCAGACTCAAGATGACTGGTTCGCAGAGGAGGAAGAGCTTTTTGGGACGGAGATACCAGAAGGGACGGTTGACGCTGTTGAAACACAAGCAGAAGCGTCAGAAATAACCCAGAGGACGAGACACCAGGAAGCTTTGCCAGTAACGGAACTGGATGAGTTGTTGATGGAAGATTGGGACGATCTCGCCCTAGATAGCTTTGTGGAGGAGGATTCTGTTCCTGGAACAGATGGGGAGTCCGAAAGATTGCCGTCAGAGGAATTCAATTTAGCAGAAACAGAAAACGCGATCGCTCACCATCCACAAAATTCCCATCAGGAGCAACCGGAAACGGCGAACACGACAACAGCCGATGAAAGAGCGGATTGGAATTTGGCTTCCTTGTTCCCTGTAGAACCCTTAGACCCAGCGCCAGACAAAGCGATCGCTTTTCTTCCCCCCGCTAATCTTGATGAATCGTCGGAAGTATCGCCCTCGCTAAGTTCGATAACAGAAGCAGAAGTAGGAATACAGGAGGATCGAGAATACATAGCCGATTCCCAGCAACAGACGTTAGGAATCACGTCAGCAGAAACGCCAGAAGAGATGCCAGAAACCATCGATTTCGATGAATCGTTGGTATTCCCCGAAGAAGTCGATCTACTACCTACAGAAACGGCGGCGCTGGAACACGAATATGTTGCTGACTGGGAGTGGGAAGAAATGCCACCGCCAGCCAATCCGTCAAGGGAGGCACCAGCCGCCATCGATTTCGACGAATCGTTGGTATTCCCCGAAGAAGAAGTCGATTTAGAGCTACCACCAATCGAAACGGCGGCGTTAGAACAAGAATACGTTGCCGACTGGGAGTGGGAGGAGTCAGCCAATCCGTCAAGGGAGGCACCAGCCACCATTGATTTCGATGAATCGTTGTCATTCTTCCCCGAAGAAGTCAATCTACTACCTACTGAAACGGCGGCGCTAGAGCAAGAATACTTCTCTGACTCGGAAGCACAACAGACGCCAGAAATTACTGGTGAGGAGACAGCAGTATCGATTGAGTTCGATGAATCGTGGGAATTATTTGCCGATGAGGAACAGAGTCTAGAAACACCCAGAGAAAGGGCGATCGCGTCTGATGCCGATATTGATGCGCTAACTGGGTTGCAGGAAGAAGATTTAGGCGACTGGGAATTTGAGGAAATGCCAGAAATTTCGCAAGTCGAAATAACACACCTAGGGGAATCGGATTGGCAGGAAGAATTATTGCGATTGGAAGAACTGATCGCTCCACCAGACGATGCGATCGCTCAGTTCCCTAACAATCCACCGATGGCAACCGAGGAAGAAGCCGTTTCTGAGCCGACGCTGCCTCAAACTGACGATTTTGATCTGGAGCTGGATATATTTTCAGACTCATCGAACCCGGAAAAAAAAACTCCGTAGGGATACCCACTCAGGAAATTACCCTTGAATCCCCATTAGTTTTAGAAAGTACAAAATTGCTCCCGATCGGGATAATGAATCCAAATTCAATACATTCTTCCACTGTCCTTGAGTCTGCAAAACCATCGCCTGCGGAGAATGTCAGCAAGTATGCCTGGTACTTAGGTATTGACTTTGGCACAACTGGCGTGTCTGCGGTTTTGTTAAATGGTTCGACGGGTGAACGATATCCCATCTATTGGATAAGCCAAGGACAGACAGAATCTACCCAAACCAGCTTTCGTTTACCCGCAGTGACTTACACGGGGCCAGCCTGGAGCAATTCAGAGCAGTCATCGGGGGGTGCGAGTAGCGCTTACGCCGATACACCAGCCGCGAGCAGCACTTACACGCATACACCAGCGGCGATCGCAGTGGGTGTTCTGGCGTCTTCTCTTGCCAATCGTAAAGAAGGAGTCTTTATTCAAGGCTTTAAACCGTACTTGAAGGTGGGAATTCCTTACTATTCATCTGCCAAAAAATGGGAGCCGATATTGCAGTGGTCGCTCGACCAGCCAATTTCCCTTTACTGGCTGGGGCGCTCATTGCAAGCGTTATTTGCCACTCTAAGACCTCTAGGAAGGCAGGGAAACCCGCTATCCCCAACAGAACAATCGAGGCCTAATTTGGTGGGTGCTGCTGGTTTAAAGCCCTCTACGCTGAATGCAGCGATGAGTTGCTTGAGTGGTGTGATTGTCGGTTGTCCGGCTAAATGGGGAGATACCTACCGCTTTAACATTCGCGAAGCCGTACTGGGTGCCCATCTGGTGGAAAATCCGGAGGAAATCTTCTTTCTTGAAGATGCGATCGCTACTTTGTTGGCAGGAATTGAAGGTGCAACCTTACCGGGAGTCCCCTGGCAAGGCGGGACTCTGGTGATCGACGCGGGTGCTACTACCATCGAACTCGCTGTGGTGAATTTGCCCGAAAATCTTAAAGACTTAACATATTCTCAGTTTGCTTGTCGGAGTCTTGCCTATGCAGGTAACGCTATCGATCAAGACATCATTGGTCAATTACTCTTGAACGATGAAGAAGGCAAAATGAAAGATGAATTCGAGTCATCCTTCATCCTGCATTCTTCATCCTTGAGCCTTCCCAAAGCCGGGGAACCCGATTTAGCGACGCGCGATCGCTTGGCATCGTTATTGCAAAGTTCTCCCCTGGGACAAGCGCTTCTGGAAGCTGCCAATTCTGTCAAACGAATTCTGCAACAGCAAGACAGCTATACCGTGGAATTGGGCGGAAAGTCCTGTTTGGTGACACGCCGAGATTTAGAAAACCGCGTGTTCAAACCGTTTCTTGAAAAACTGAATCAAGAATTGAATGCGCTGCTAACTCAGGCAGGGATACCCGCATCGGGAATTCATCAAATTATCTGTACTGGCGGAACCGCAGCCGTCGGAGAAATCGCTCAATGGCTGCGACAAAAACTCCCAAAAGCAGTCCTGATTCGAGATACTGGGGCAAACGACTCAACCCTAAACTGTAGTCCAGTGGCTTACGGTTTGGCTACGTTACCGCTGTATCCTCAACTGTTGGAGCAACAAACGCAGCAGTACAGCGATTATTTTCTGCTTTTGGAACTTTTACGCGCTTTACCGGAAGAACCGCTGCCGCTGAATGAAATTATGCAGTTATTAGAGTATCGCGGCATTAATACGCGGGTTTGTTATTCTCGCGTCATGGCGCTTTTGGAAGGAAAGCTGCCTGCGGGTATCGTGCCGTCGGAAGCCGAGTTTGGACTGCTGAGTTCCACCTCCGAGCAAAATCCTGACTATCAAGCGATCGCAGAGGCTCCACTTTTTGAGAAAGAAGCGACCCAGATGTATCGACTGAATGCTCAGCAGGGCGATCGCTATCTTCGCTATTTAAACACTATCCTGACAAGCACTTATCAAAAACTAGAAGAACCATTAGTTTTTGACTTGTTAGTACCGGCAACAGTTTAGCGATGAGATCCGAGACTGCTTGTATTCAGTCACAAGAACATCCCTCCGCAATTCCCCCTACGTGCGGAGGAAAATCGGGAAAAATCTTTGTTTGCAAAAGACTGGGGAGGAGTACTTCAAGGTGAAAAATTATCCTTCTCAATCCTTGCCGGGTAAGTTCTGACCCGCAAGAGACGCGTAACGACGTACTTTCAGGTAAAAAGAATTATCCATTTTCAATCCTCCTACAGGCAGAGGATTAAATAATTGAAATCTGTAGCTTGTCAACCGTACTTCTAACAAAACTTAAAAAAATACCGATTCCCTTAAAGATTCGGTAAAGTAAGGGCTTTCAACGATTCATCTATAAGGGGTGTTGCCTATATTGACATAAGAGCAACCTGATTCTAGAAGCCAACTTAAAAACAGTGATTACTACTTCCCACCTCCCCGAATCCCTCGACGTTGCTTCGTCGGCGTTTGATGAAATCTACCTGGTTGATGTTGCAAAGCCAAGCTGTCATCCATCTGTCACTAGCAAAGAGAAGCGCCTGATTGATATCTTGGGAGGCGTCGTGGGGTTAGCGATCGCAGCGACAATTACAATTCCAGTTGCGATCGCAATGCAACTGGATAACCCAGGTCCTGTCTTTTACAGTCAGATTCGCTGCGGTTTGAATGGACGCAAGTTCCGCATCTGGAAATTCCGTTCGATGGTTGTTGGTGCAGAGAAGCTCAAGCATCTGGTCGATAACCAAGCGAAAGGGCATATTTTTAAAAACGAAAATGACCCCCGAATTACCCGCATCGGTAAGTTCTTACGTCGCACCAGCTTAGATGAATTCCCGCAGTTTTGGAACGTTCTAATGGGAGACATGAGCTTAGTAGGAACCCGTCCGCCGACCGTTGATGAAGTCATGCGCTACGATGCTCATCACTGGGAAAGATTGAATGTTAAGCCGGGAATTACTGGCGAGTGGCAAGCGAACGGTCGTTCTAGCGTCCAAGACTTTGAAGACATCGTCCGCATGGATATTGATTACCAGCAAAAGTGGTCTGTTGCTTACGACCTCAGCTTGATTTTCAAGACGGTGATGGCAGTTGTGAAGAAGAAAGGTGCTTGTTAAAAAGCGAATCGCGAATCGCTAACTGTAAACTTAGAATTTCAGGCTGTAGACTCTGGACGCGAAACCGTCCGGAGTCTACAGTCTTTTTAACTTATCAGATCGATGCTTGTTATGACGCTACCCAACTGGATTACTTTATCTCGCTTACTGGCGTTGCCAGTTCTGCTTTATTGCCTGGACACCCCAACAACGGAAACTCGCACTGTGGGATTGGTAATTTTTCTGGTTGCGGCGGCTACCGATTGGTTGGATGGCTACTTGGCTCGTAAATTGAATCAAGTTACAGATTTGGGTAAATTTCTTGACCCGTTAGTTGATAAATTACTGGTGTTGGCTCCCCTATTGCCGCTCATTCAACTCGGTCAAGTACCGGCATGGGGCGTATTTCTAATTTTGGCAAGAGAGTTAGCGATCGCGGGTTGGCGCGTTAACAAAACGACCATTAGTGGAGCGAATATTTGGGGCAAGTTAAAAACAGTCAGTCAAATTATTGCGATCGCGCTTTTGATCGCACCACTGCCTGTCTCTTGGGAAATTCCCGCCATAATTGCTTTCTGGATTTCCGTTGCTTTTACTTTGATTTCTGGAGTTATTTACCTTCTCCCCCAAAAAAGCGAGCAACCCTCAGCGGTTAGCTAGTAGAGATACGATTCATCGTATCTCTACAACGACTAATCGCTCTTTCGTGTCTTCGTGTCTTCATGTCTTCGTGTCTTGGTAGTTGATTTAGCCTGCTTCTAGAATTTCGTTATCAATTGAGAAATCTATCTCGGCTTTGTTCCGACCAGAGGCAAGATAATCTTTCTGGAACGAGTTTTTCAGCCCAGAAATTAAGTCATATTCTGGTTGCCATCCTAGTTCAGCCTTGGCTTTATTTACTGAGGCGAAGAAGTGCTGAAGTCGGAAAGGAAAAGCTTTGCGTTTGCCAAAGTCAAACTTTTTGGGTTCGTAGTGGAGAATTTGTAAATTCTCAGGGGACTTCCCGGCTGCAATCGCACAAGCACGCGCTAGACCATCAAAAGTAACATAGCGATCGCCCGACACATTATAAATCTGTCCCACTGCCTGAGAATTGCCCAGCACTGCTGCCATTGCTACCGCTAAGTCTTTCACATGACCGAGTTGGGTGAGATGGAAGCCATGTCCGGGCATCAGAATTGGGCGATCGCGCACAATCCGGTCGAAAAACCAAGCTTCCAGATCGTTATAATTCTGAGGGCCGTAAATATAGGTAGGACGAATCGACGTAAAAGGCACTTTCTGCTGTGCTAGGTAAGCTTCCGTTTCATGCTTACCTTTGTGACGACTTTTTGGATCGACGGCATCCCCTTCTACATGAGGCATCTGATCTGACTTTTGATACACACCCGCAGAACTCATGTAGATAAAATGCTGCACCCGATCCTTAAAAATTTCTACTAAAGGTTGGGTGTCGCTCAATTCCCGACCATTATTATCAAAAATTGCGTCAAATTTTTCTTGAGATAACTTTTCTTTTAGTTGCGAAGCATCCGTGCGATCGCCCTGAATTTGTTTGATACCTTCAACGGGCGCTGGTTTATTTCCCCGATTGAACAGCACCACTTCATGTCCTTGTTCCGCCAAAATTTTTGTTAGATAAACCCCGATAAAACGGGTTCCGCCCATGATTAAAATTCGCATTTTGATTAATTCTAATTATTTATATCTTTTGCGGATATTTTCCAAGACCGCCCTTCACAGTGAACTTCGTCCCCGATGATTTTAACTCCACCGCGAGCAATCGCAAATAGTTCTTGCCTTTCTTCATCGGTCAAGTAATCATCACCTTTAAGACCACTTGGGCGCTTTCGAGGATCGCCTCCTGCATCCAAGTAGCGCTGTCGAGATAAAGCAAAAAGTTCTTTTATTCTTGCATACTGTTGCTTTTCAATCTCAGTAGGTTTTGTCATCGTTCCGATACCCATTTGATAGGAACAATATCGCTATTTTGCAGGAGTCGAGCATAGGGTAAGACATTGCTAGGGGTTTCAATTACCCAAATTCCTGTGTCTTCATCATACACCGCATTGCTAAGTAGCTCTAAGGTATCTAAGGCGTTGAGAATTAGGTATTGTGCTTCGGATGGTTCCACCACTATTGAGTTCAATTTAACCTTGGCTATCTTACACGAAGGGACTGCATTAAGGGATTTTCGCTAACTCTTATGGGAGCGGTATCTTACCTCACCTTTTTTAAAGTCGCAGCTGAGTTACGGCGATTTTGCCAGAAAAGCAGACATCAACATCGCTACCAGGAGTGCGATCGCGTTTGGCATATTCTCCGACGTAGTAAAAATTATCGCCTTCAACGCGATAGTTAACTGGCAAGGGTTGCCGAGAAGGTTCGCAAAACACCACTTCCGGATCGGGATCTCCGGGTAACAAATGCGGCAAATTCACATTCCAAAACGTTCCCGGTTCAATGGTACGGTTGAGTAGATCGGCTAAAATTCCAGCCGTCCACCTCGCCGCCACATCCCAATCGACATTCAGTTTGCCTTTGCGATAGTGGGAAACGGCAATCCCCGGAATGCCATGAAAGGCTGCTTCGCGCACAGCGGCGACAGTCCCTGAAATGTAAACATCGGCTCCTAAGTTGCCACCGGCGTTGATGCCAGAAAGGACAAACTTGACAGTAGGGCAAAGATGCGTAAGTGCAATGCGAACGCAATCAGCGGGAGTACCCGCGATCGCATATTCAAAATCCGAGCGACGCCGGACATGAATCGCTTGAGTCGTCGTCACCTGATGACCGCATCCGGATAAATGGTCTTTAGGAGCCACAATCACCCCCTTGCCATTCATCGCCTTGTGCAGCGCTCGGATTCCAGGAGCGTCTATTCCGTCGTCGTTCGTTAAAATCAAAGTCATATATTTTTTTGCTGAGTCGGACGTAGCCTAGACGGTTTGCTCAAGCACCCATTGATTCAAATGTGAGAAGGCAACTAGATGGAATTGCATCACCAACCGATTCAGGAATCTTACACCGCCGAAAACCTCCTCCAACAGGTACTCTCACTGAGTGATGACCAGCTCAAGCAGGAGTATTTAAATTATCTAAAATGGACAGACCCCATAGTGCAGATGTTACAGCGCTTGGAGGAAAAAGCTCAGGTAGTGCGAGTCGTGAAGTTAGCCTTAGAAGTGGATTTGAGGTTAGGCGCACAGATGGCAGGAGCCGTTAAACCGGAGTTTCAAGCCGCAACCGTCGGTTTAGTTGCTTCTCTAGAAGTTCCTCAAGAGTTGAAATTTCAACTTTTAGGCATCACTGGCTCTGATAGTGCAATCCCCAGCCTACTCCCAGCGCTTCACCACCCTGACGCTAAGGTGCGTGAAAGTGCAGCTTATGGCTTAGCTTCCATCGGCACCGATGCAGTCGTGACAGCGCTGCTGGAAGTATTGAACGATGACGACTCTGGTGTTCGCTTGAGTGCAGCTTATGGATTAGGTTCTATCGGCACCGATGCCGCAGTGATGGGACTGCGGCAAGCGTTGAACGATGAAGATTTTCAGGTGCGCGAGAGTGCAGCTTATGCCTTAGGCGCGATTGGTACCCAGGCAGCCGTAGGGGTGCTGCGGCAAGCATTGAACGATGAGGACTTTGATGTGCGTGGGAGAGCTGCCTACGCTTTAGGTCAAACCCCCACCGAAGAAGCAGTGTCGGCGCTACTGGAAGCTTTGAACGATGCAGATTTTCGGGTGCGTTACAATGCTGCCTATGCTTTAGGTCAAATTCCCACTCAGCAGGCGGTATCAGCACTACTGCAAGCGTTAAATGATGAAAACTATCGGGTGCGTCAAAAAGCAGCCGAAGCATTAGGTTCGATTGGCACGCAAGAAACGGTGATGGCGCTACGGCAAGCGTTGAACGATGATGACTTTGATGTTCGCCGAAGAGCTGCCTATGCTTTAGGAAAAATTGGCAGCGAGGAGGCGGTGGCGACACTACTGGAAGTGTTGCAGGATCGAGACTATCGGGTGCGCGAGAGGGCTGCATTCGGCTTAGGCCTTACCCGCAATCCGTTGGCAGTATCGGGGCTGCTGAAGGCGCTGAAAGATGAAGATTATGAGGTTCGCAGTTGTGCTGCCTATGGGTTAGGTTTAGTCGGTTCTCCGGCGGCAATGTCAGGGTTGCTAGAAGCTTTAAAGGATCGTGACTTTTATGTTCGCAGGGGTGCTGCCTATGCTTTAAGGAAAATCGGCAGAAAGGGCATCGATCCTGCACCTGCCCAAGCGGCGGTCGCTGGCCTTTTAGAAGCTTTGGACGATGATGATTCGTGGGTGGGTTGGATGGCTGCCTATGCCCTGGGTTCTATGGGCAAGGAGGAAGGCGTAGCGGCGCTACTGAAAGCTTTAAACCATCCAAACTTTGATGTTCGAGAAAAAGCTGCTGAGGCTTTAGGGAAAATCGGCAGTGAAGTCAGCGTTGTCGGACTGCGACAAGCGTTACATGATGAAGACTTTGGAGTTCGTCAAAGTGCTGCCGCTGCGTTAGAAAAAATAGGCTCCCCGGCGGCGGTAGCGGGACTTCTAGAAGCTTTGCACGATACAGACTATCGGGTGCGCGAAAATGCTGCCTCTGCTTTAGGTAGCACTGGCTGCCAGATTGCCGTAACCGGGCTGCTGGAGGCTTTGCACGATACCGACTATCGGGTGCGCGAGAAGGCTGCGGAGGCTTTAGGGGAAATCGGTTCTCCGGCTGCGGTGGTGGGGCTGTTGGGGGCGTTGAACGATGAAGACGCGACTGTGGGTGGAAGCGCTGCTTGGGCATTAGGTCAAATCGGCACTCCAGCGGCGGTAGCAGCACTGCGACAAGCTCTCAACCACCCAGACGCTAGCGTTCGAGGGAGTGCTGCTTGGGCATTAGGTCAAATCAATAGCCCGTCGGCTGTAGGGGCGCTCAGGCAAGCTGTTAACCACGAAGACGTTAGCGTTCGGGAGAAGGCTGCCTATAGTTTGGGGAAAATCGGCAGCGCTGGAGCATTACCTTATCTGCGCCAGATGCTCTTAAAATCGGAGAATAGCGTTGCTCTTAGCACGATCCTCGATGCGATCGCTGCCATTCAAGAGCGGTGCGGTTACTACAATTATGCGATCGCCTAGTCTTGGACTCAATTCGCCAAAAAGAGGCATTTTCAATTCAAAAATTAGTAGAAATTGCCTCTACGGGACAGGTGGGAATGCACTGTTCGCAGACAATACAGCGCGATCGCGTAAAATTAAGCCGAAATGTCTGCGGTTCCAGAGTCAAAGCTTCTGTGGGGCAAACGCCAGTGCATAACCCGCAGTGAACGCAAACGTCTTCATCGATCGCGATCTCGCGACTGGCAAAAGAAACGCTAATATCTTGCGATCGCATCCATTCGATTCCCGCATCTATTGCATCAATATCGCCCAAAAGTTCCACCACTAGCTTCCCAATTTGATTGGGTGCCACTTGGGCACGAATAATATTCGCCGCTACATTAAAATCCTTCGCCAGTCGATAAGTCACTGGCATCTGAATCGCTCGTTTGGGAAAAGTCAACGTTACTCGTTTTTTCACGGCAAAGGTAGCTCTGGAGGGAGTTGGTACACTAAAGGTAGCTCATCTATAACAATCGTGAAAAAATCTTCGATGGCTGTGAATTCACCTGAATCAACTGCAACCTCCCAGCCGCCGTCGCTAGGAACCGGCGCGAAACGTGTCACAAACTTCTTGATTGCTTTAGTAGCGATTGTCCTCAGCGTTTTCCTATTCTTGGGACTGCAAACTGAGACAAGTTCAGTTTCCCTGGACACCCAAGCTGAGCAATCTACACCGTTAGAAGTGGCTTTGAGCAATGGCAAGCCGACGTTGATGGAATTTTATGCGAACTGGTGTACCAGCTGTCAGGCAATGGCAAAGGATCTGGGCGAACTGAAAGAGCAGTATGCTGATTCGATGAATTTTGTCATGCTAAATGTGGATAACAATAAGTGGTTGCCAGAGATGACGCGCTACCGCGTTGATGGGATTCCCCATTTTGTCTATTTCGGCAATAACGGAGACGCGATCGCTCAAACGATTGGTGAGGTGCCTCGTCCCGTCATGCAGGCAAACATTGACGCCCTTGTTGCTTCTGTACCTCTGCCTTACGCCCAAGCTGGGGGACAGGTTTCTGCCTTCCAATCACCCATTACACCCGCCAAAGTTAGTCAGGATGATCCTCGCAGTCACGGTAGCCAAGTAAAAAGCAATTAAGAATTACGAGAACAGTCGCTGTTAGAAGATTTTTGGGGTTTGCACTGATCAATCAGAAATCCATCCTGGTGATATCTGATTGCTGAAGGTAACGCCAAAAATGACGCCCACTCAAGGGTTTTGGACAGGGTTTCTCTAGTTGTATATCTCTTGTCTAGTCTTGAGCAGATGCCCGATCACATACAGCCACAGCCGCAGCCGTTGTTCGTACTATCATTACTACCACTACTACCACCACCACTGTTATTGCCGCGACTTCCGAACAGGGAAAAAATGAGGAATATTGGTAGCCACCACCAAAACGATCCTGAAGATTTTTCCGAAGTAGGACGATCTTTGTTCTTAGGAGTTGGAGTTGGAGTCTTGCGAGGTAGCGGAGAATTTTCGCTTGTTTGAGCCAGTGCTAATTCAGAGCTTGTAGAGTGAGTTGCCTGGGTAGAAATCCCTGCTATCAGTAGCGTAGAGCTGCTGATAGTTAGAACTAATATAAAGGACAATAGAGCGATCGCTAGGAATTGCCCCAAAGGCAAGCGAGGGAGATCAATAGAGGGCAACCAAGCCAGAGTAAAAGATGGTTTGGGTACGAGCCAATACCGATGAGTGTTGACTTGTTTGCACTGGATGTCTTTCCCAAATCGGGTATCGGGTGGCGACCAGATATCGCTAGGAGGTTGCTGTCCAAAGAGTTTTTCGTAGCTAATCAGCGTCTCGTTATAGCACCTGTAAAAATTATCCTGTTCGCTGGAACCGCCCTTCGTTGGGTGATGGTGCAATGGTTTTTTTAAAACTTTGTTACAAAACTCATCCCAGTAGGAATGAGTGTAAGTTAAGTGCAAATGCCAAACTCGATCTACTTGCTCGGAAGGCGTGACAGGATGCCCAATTACAACAGCAAGAAAGATAAATTTTTTGTATTCGTTAATGGCACGCTGAGTATATTGAACTGTCCAACCGTTTTCTCTTGCTAACCTTTGACTAAAGGGAAAAGCAGACTCCGGATCGTCAAGGGGGAATTCTTGAATACTTTGGTAAAGTTCTGCCTGCTGCGCCTTCATTTATGACTCCTTTGTGTTTTTGAATTACCGATTTACTTTTTATTTTTGTTAATCAATAAAATCCACAATTCCAAGTTCGCGATATTTTTTAACTGACGAAGAGTTAGAAATGATTGAATCTGAATTCGACACTTGAGACTTTTGCTAAATGGTGACTTGCTGCTTTTCAGTCAAACACATGGCAACTCCTTTTTCATAGTAGGCTGCTTCATTGATAAAGACTGGATAAACTGTTGCTTCACCTTCATAAGCGATCGCTTGACCATCAAACGTTAAAAACATGAGATCGCCGGGATGAAGCGCTTCATAATCTCTAAATTGAAGCTGGGGATGAATCATTGCCTGAATTTCTCCAAACTCATTCCTGGGATAGTCTATTGTCTGGATGCTGTGATAAACGGTAAGGGTATCTCTTACAGGAGGTGGCGTTCCCTGGTTATAGGCTTCCGTGTAGTCTAAAATTGCGTGGACGAGTTCCTCCGTTTGCTGAAATAAAGTTGCATCCAATACCCCTTGAGCCACCGCACCGACTTCAACTGTGCAGCCGAATTCACAAATTGAGTCCAGATGAGGGGTGCCTTGATTTCTGGTTGTCGAGTAAAGTACCTTCACTTTTGAATGAAAAGATGTGAGATAAGCGGCTAGCTGAAGGTTAAAAGGATGCTTACTAGCGAGAATAATTGTTAGCTCCATGTTTGCTGTACTGCTGTGTAAATCAACAACCAAATCTGCCTGATGGCTCCCCCCAGAGCCAAATTTTCCATAAATCTCCTTGGCTCGTTGCGCTTCGTAACTAGAAAGGCTCGAATTCTCCAAATCCTGGCGAAGAAAACAGCGATTAAGGTCGGTATCAACATACCGTTTCCCAATTTCATAGGCTTTGGGATTCGCTAACAAGGTAAGACTTTCAAAGCTAGGTCGCTGAATCAAGTTGGGCGATCGCTCAAATTTCTTCACTAAGTAAATTCCGGTGAGTTCGTTTCCGTGCGTTCCCCCCACAATGGCAACACGCTCGATCTTCTTCATAAAATAATGGCTCCCTATACCTATTTACAACACTATCTATTAACTTAGATGTGTTGAGGTTGATAACGTCTTTTCATCTAGATTAACGAAGGGTTTACTAGATGTCTAATACTTTCTTGACTAGGCAACTATATTGCAAAGATATAGTGTTTAAAAACTGATATTAATTTGACATTTGCATTCCTATCTTGCCAAGATTAGGGCAAAGACATAGTGGTGAAGAACGAATGGAGCTTCGGCATTTGCATTACTTCATCGCGGTTGCAGAGGAGTTAAACTTCTCTCGTGCTGCTGCTCGTCTGCATATCGCGCAACCTCCCTTGAGCAAACAAATTCACGATCTCGAAGACGATCTGGGAGTGCAGCTGTTCGATCGCACCCAGCGACCGCTCCAGTTAACCCTAGCAGGAAAAGTCTTTTTAGACGAAGCTCGAAGCGCGATCGCTAGCGTAGATCGTGCGGTCAACATGGTGCAGCGTGCTAGTCGGGGAGAAATCGGGCGATTGGTAATCGGCTTTACTAGCTCAGTGGCAAACAGCTTTTTGCCAGATATTCTGCGAGTTTATCTTGAACGTTTTCCGCTTGTGGAACTCGTCTGGCGAGAGTTAGCAACTTCCATCCAAATGCAAGCACTGCGCGATCGCCATCTGGATGTTGGCTTTTTCCATTTGCCGTCCTGGATGCAAGAAGAAGTTGATTTAGCCTGGATGACGATTTGCCATGAGTCTTTAATTGTCGCTTTACCAGAGACTCATCCACTGGCGAGCCAACCTCAAGTTTCCTTAAAAGCACTGGCACAGGAAGTGTTCATCCTTCCTTCTCGTCAATTCTCTCCAGTCTTATCTGAACAGCTCGAACATCTGTGCCAACAATCGGGTATTTCCCCCGTTGTCATCCAAGAAGGAACGCTGATGCTAACAATACTCGGCTTAGTCGCTGGTGGGGTTGGAGTTGCCTTGCTCCCTGCTAATGTCCAAAATCTTCAACGCAAGGGTGTCTTATACAAAAACATCGCTGAACCAACACCAACTGTCCCAATGGCGGCTGTATGGCGACAGGACGATGCTTCAGCGACTTTGCGCGAGTTCTTGGGAGTGACA
Source organism: Trichocoleus sp. DQ-U1 (assembly GCF_039961925.1). Lineage (NCBI taxonomy): Bacteria > Bacillati > Cyanobacteriota > Cyanophyceae > Leptolyngbyales > Trichocoleusaceae > Trichocoleus > Trichocoleus sp. DQ-U1. The sequence goes on from NZ_JAMPKB010000002.1 coordinate 69,089, forward strand.
AAAGCGATCGCGCAGACTCACTCAAAAGCGTCTTAATCAAAACGCCCATACGCGATCGCTTGCCTCCACAGTTTAAGGCATACCGATAGAGACAGCCCAGAGGCTTTTTACGGCAAAGTTCTTTAAAATGCCAGCCCCTGGTACCAAAAATGTTTAGACTATCCTAAAAAAGAGGTTTTGGACAATAGTTCCAGTATTGTGCAGGCATCGATAACCCCTGTAGTTTCAAGTTTTGCAGCCGGTACAAAAAGCCAGCACCAATCATTATGTGATCGGCAACATCAACTACACGACGATTATTCGCTTGAGCCAGATAAGAACCCTTCACCCATTCATTAAACGATCCCATTGAGGGGCCACACCAGATTTGATAATCCATTTCACGACCTTTCTCACCCGCATTAGACCAACGGGAGGACAAGCCCAAATAGGAGCGGAAAATCAGAGCCATTTTACGTTTAGGATTGTTATCTGCTCTGGTTATTTGATCCGGGTCGCGTTGAGAAAAATAAGCAACCGTATCTTCCCAAACCGACTCTAGACTCTTCCTGAAGATTTCTTTTTCTAATTTCTCTCTTTCCACAACCGGAATTTCTTCAATTGAGTCATAGTTCTTGTAGAAATCAAAGAGTTTTTGCGCCCGCATTGGGAAGAGACTGCCACGTTTCAGGACTTGCAATTTCACCCCCATTTCAAACATATCCGCCGCTGGTGCCATACTCACATCAGCCATAGCCGCTTGAGCTAGCAAGTTTTTGGTATGAGTAGAAGCTCCAGCTTCAAGACAGGATTGGTTAATGGAGCCTGTCACCACATAAGCGGCTCCCATCATAAATGCCCCTAATGCTGACTGCGGTGTACCAATTCCTCCAGCCGCTCCAACTCTGACAGGTTGTTCGTAACCATATTTTTCCTGAATTTCATCCCTAAGAGTCAGAATCGAAGGTAAGAGACAAACTAAGGGACGATTATCTGTATGACCGCCAGAATCGGCTTCTACAGTAATATCGTCAGCCATTGGAATTTTTTCAGCCAAGGAAGCTTGTAACTCAGTAATCAGTCCTTGAGCGACCAATTGCTTGAGCATTTTAGTTGGGGCTGGTTGCAAAAATTTAGTTGCAACTTCTGTCCTAGAAACTTTGGCAATTATTTTGTTTTTGATCTCGATTTGATTCGCTGAATTGAGGCTAAGTCCCGCTGCCCGATAATAAACAATGTTGGGTGTCAAATCCAGAAATGCGGAAGCCTCAACGGTAGTGACGCCGTATTTGAGATATAAATTGATTGCACCCCGCTCGATTGCAGCTTCGCTAGGACTGTGGATCAAATTAAATGCATAAGGCCCTTCTGGAAGTGCTTGCTGAATGCGGTGAATAGCAGTTTCAATGCGAGAAGGAACTAACCCCGCGGCACCAAAGGCACTGAGAATTTTCTCTTTACCAAGGGCAATTACCATTTCTTCGGAGGCAATGCCATTCGCCATTGACCCCGTACTATAAGCATATTTTACCCCGTGAAAAGTCAGGAAACTGGGGTCTCCCAACTGTTGCGGAACTAGCGGTGGCACTGCTGTCAAAGTTTCCACGGATTCAGTTTTGCCGTTATTAGCATCCCCTAAATAACCTTCGTTCGTGACCCCAATTTGGCCTTGCTTGCTAACGATGTAACAGGGTTTATCTAAATTCAGCAGTTTAGTCTTGATACCTTCTTCATCAAAAGCTACAGAATTTAAAGAACCCTGCCAGACTGGATTTTGATTGTTCGGATTTCCTGAGAAACGAAGACCATTTTTGTTTTGCGTTAAAGGTATTGCCAACATAGTTTCTTTTTCCAATTCAAGCCAATAACAGATTGTAGATTGTCGGTTGGGTTGACTCCCCAAATCCCTCCCCTAGGAGAAGAGGGGCTTCCGGACTCCCCTTCCCTACTAGGGAAGGGGGCTGGGGGTTAGGTTCTTAATTCACCAACAGTACTAACTGAACCATAGTGTGAGTTTGATAGATTTTAATCAGACTCAACTAAACAAAGAGCGATGTCTTTAACTTCATAGATTCTCAGGTTGGGTTTCCACAAACTGGCATCACCGATTAAGGTGACTTTGTTTGGAGTAATATCCACTTTGGAAATATGAACCTCTAAATACATCTCGGTATGACCATGAGGAATTTGTCCGCGATATTTCCAAACGATTAGATGGTCGATGGCTTGGACAAAACGGGGAGATTTGAATTGTTTACCAAGATCGTTCTGCAAGGCATAGACTTGCATCGCTTGCAAAATCCCCTCAATTCCTAATGAACCAGGCATGACCGGGTCAAGGTAAAAATGACACTTGAAATACCAGTCATTCGGCTTTACCTCTTTTCGGGCATAGATGTAGCCTTGCTGATAGTTCCCTCCTCCTTGAATAATGCGTACTTCATTCAGGAGGTCTAACTGATACTGAGCAAGCCGATAATGGGGTCGAGCCTGATTAAGGCGATAAAACTTGGCTCTACTTTCTGGACTCCTTAAGTCGATTTTTGCTTTCGCGAGTCCGGTGGTATTTTCAGTTTCGTACCAGGGTGGAACATCCTTACCGCGATCCAGTCCTACCTGATTTGCTAAAGATTGGGGGCTAAAATGACCAAATGCGGCAGTTCCTTCATAAAACGGTTCGCCATCGCAAACCATTTGAAAATCAAAACTCTGAATAATCACTCCCTGGATATTGGATGAAGACAGTAACCGGGCTGTATTCGTAATCGTCTTTCCTCGAATATCTATATCCTTGAGAAGGCGACCCTGTCCATCAAGATTGCGGAAGTACAAGTCTTGATTTGGATACAACAAAGTAGTTCCTAAATAAGCAGAGAGAAAACCACAGGGTTGCAGAGCTATCTCCATTAAAATTGAGTACGGTATTGTCGGAGAGGAGTTTTGGCGATAATACCAAGGCTCTGTGGGAACGTCGTATTCAGTAACAATACTGGAATTTTTTGTTAGTTCATGGCGCTTACCATTCACTTCCAAAACGCGATGCACCAAATTGAGATGAGTATTGGGCATTCGCGAAGCTTTGACGCCACCTGTGTCATAAATCTCGAATTCTGGGCCAAAACACTTAGCAACCGAACCCAGACAAAATTCGTTGACTTGATCTTCATTTAATAAGGCTGGTTTTCGGGCTAATCCTGCCTTTTGTTGAGAGTTGTTTATCGCTTGTTCAACAGAAATTGAATGATTAGGATTCTTTTCAGATAGCTGCAAGCCCAGGTCTTGGAAGTGAACAACAATTTTGCCGTTCAGGATGACTTCAACATTACATTTTGCATAAGGTTTTGGTGTAATGCCAATTTCAGTGATTTCCATCCGATAGATTAATTTGCCCGAAATGGGAGTCACCTGTCCGCGACAACGGACGACCTGTGGCAAACCGGGAATCGGTTGAAATCTAGCATCAACCGTGTAGGTTTGCAATCCTAAATAGAGAAGATAGAATTGCAAGAGTTGACCGCACCCTTCTGCCATCAGGGAACCAGCCATCACCTGATCGTCTTTGAAGTGGCAGGGGAAATACCAATGATCTGGGTCAAGAAATTTTTCGCCGATAATTAGACCTAAACCCCAAGCCCCTCCTGTCGGTTCTACTGATGTGATGCGGTCGATCATGAGCATTGCCTTCGGGGGCAAGCGCAGGGAGGGATTTAAGCCATCTTGCCAATAATGGTCTCCTAAGCAGGCAGCAATATTACCCTCGGTGAGGGATAACATATCTGACTCATCTAGCCTTGATTTTTGACAGATTAGCAGAGGCTCAAACTTTTGCTTTGGAATCTTGCTTCGCGCTTCAAGTTCTTTATCGGAAACAATAATTCCCTTACCATTTTCGAGTTGTTCGTCGGAAAAGAATCCGGCACAGCCTCCGTCCATTTTGAGGATCATTTTATCCCCAACAAAGCACTCGTAACTAAAGAAAAATAGTAGGTTATCTCCGCTTCGCACAAAAGAATTGATGCGGATGTCATAACGCAGGGTTTGTCCTTCTTTGGGTAAATCATCCAGAAACGTCAGGGTGCAATCAAGCAAGCGATAAACTAGGTCGCCTTTATTCTCAAAATCAATTCCTAGGTAGCTGATTAATAATAAATCGCATTGACCTGATTCTACGCTGATTGCCCAAGGAGCTTGACCATCAACAGCGTACCAAGCATTCTTAGGAATATCGTATTCGGTTGTGATTGAAGAGGGTTTGAAGCTATTTTTTTCTCCCTCAAGTTTAGTAACCCTGCTCACTAAGAGATAGGGAGGGACTGGCAGCCGCACTCGCCGGGAATAGGAATCGATAATTTCATAGTCTTTACCGAAGACACGGGAAATTTTCCCTTCAGCAAATTCTAGTAAATCTGCTTCATCCCAAACAATATTAGAAGGCTTTGTGTAACTATTGCGCTGAGGATCTGAAGTTGCAGGGGCTATCTGACCATTGCTCTGAGCTGATATATTTTGATTCAATAATTGTTCGGCTACAGCTATTTGTAGCTGAAATATCTTCATCATTTGGTTTTGATGATTAGTTGTCTGTTGGGGTTCTTTTGCTATTGTCATGGCTTTTGCTTTATTACCTCTTATTATCTCTTTTCGGAAAATCTCACAATTTTCAGCGGTCAATATTTTAGAATAAATTCGTCTTCCACCCAAAGTAACTTTTTTAACAATTGATTGACGTTGGATAGATTTTTCTGGCACTTGAGAATAAAGTGGGGACAAATCCACAGAGACGCCGTGACTCACAAGTTTTGCTAAAACCCTGACCACTCCAGTATGGTCATCAACGCCTTTGGTATTGATGGATATGGCAATATGCTCTTGTTGCTTAAGCGTTTCGCTAATCCATCGAGAACAGTTGTTTCCTGCGCCTACCTCAATAAAGATTCTGACACCATCTTCGTAGACACGATGAATAATTCTAGGGAAATCAACCGTTATACAGCAGATTTTGGCGGCGTTATGGGCCAGAGAATTAGTATCTAGCTTAATCGGAGCGTAATTTACTCCAGAATAAAACTGAATATCGGGTACATTTTGGATGGGAATTGTGTGTAATTCAACCAATCCCTCATACTCAGTATTTGTTGGTTCGCAGTGCAATACACTGTCAAAATTGATGGGGAAATATTTGCACTTGAGAGTTTCAATCACTCTTAAGCAAGCTTGCGGATCTCCACCAATTACTACTTCTTCTGGAGTATTGATAAAGGAAAGATAAACACGTTCTTCCTGCTTTAGGACTTCCTTAACTGTCGATACGGGCGCTTTGAGAACATAGGAAATCCAAAATTTTTCCGAGCGATCGCTTTCTGGCAAACCCCAAAACCTACGTCCGGCTAAACAGGGGCCACATAAATGAGTTCTAAATAGAGGAGAGGACACTAAAGCTTCGCTTAATTTCCCATCATCGCGCCAAATGTCAAGGGCAAACAGCATACTGCTAGCTTCACCCAAGCTATACCCAAATGCAACTTGGGGTTGGACTTGGAAATACTGTCTGAGAATCAGGCTATATAGCACTGCCAAACTGATTCCGGTTTGGCACATTGCTACTCCGTCACCCAAAAATTCTGCCTGTTTCTCTGCTTGTGCTTGACTGGAAAGTTTTTCTAAACTTTTGGGATAATGAAGTTTCTCGTGCATGACCTGACCTGGATAGGGAGTCAGAGCCGAGAAGCTATCGTAAACTTTAGGAAATAGCTGGAAAATGTCCCGTCCCAGCCCCAGACCAGAACTAGCCATACCAGGGTAAACAAAGGCAACTTTACCCTCATTTCCTAAAGGTTTCGGTGTGAAATAACTGCCAAGCGGTGTTTTCCATTCTCCGCCCGTTTCAAAGCTTTTTTTGATACCTGCGATCGCTAAGTGGATTTCCCGCAGGATTTCCTGTTTATGAGAACCGACAATCGCTAGGGTATAAGTCGCCTGGGGCGATTGCCTAAAAGCCGTAAAGGTCTGTGTTGCTGCAACGGATAGATCGTCACCCGTTTCAATCAGATTTTGGAGCGAATGCAACTGTTCGAGCAACGCAGATTGATGATTAGCGGTGAGGGGAAATAGATAGAAGGGCGTTTGTTCCAGATACTTGCTGGGACGCTCTTTTTGGCTCAATTCTTCCGAGAGGATGATGTGAGAATAAGTGCCATCTATGCCTAAGCCGTTAATTGCAGCCACTCTTTTCGACGCTTCGGGTTCTAAGAACCAAGTTCTCGATTCGGTGGCGACGTAGAAGGGACTTCCTTGCCACATCTGAGGCAGTTTCGGGCTAGACCACTGGGGAGTCGCAGGAATATACCGATGATACAGGCAGAGGACAGTTTTGATTAAACTCGCCATCCCGGAAGCGGTATAAGTATGACCAATGTTGGCTTTGACACTTCCCAGGCAACAACTCAAACTCGCTTGGGAAGTTTGATAGGCAGAGAGTAAACCTTTGATTTCGGCTTCATCTTCTGAGGCGACGCCACTGCCAAAAACTTCCAGATACCCGATGTCTGTAGGGTGAATACCTGCTAAATCGAACGCCTGCTGACAAGCTTGTGTGAGTATGCGATCGCTCGTCGATTGATGATGAGCATTATCCTGAATTAAGCTGATGGCATCAATAACGGCATAAATTCGGTCTTGCTCTTGTTTAGCTGCTTCGTGCTGCTTTAAAACTACGGCACCTGAACCTTCACCGACCATCCAGCCATTCGCGTTTTCATCAAAGCTTAAGGTAGGAATCCCTTGATTAATCGGTGCTAACTGCTGGCGGAATAATACGTTTTCCAATCCCCCAGAGAGATCGACCGCACCGACGACAACAGCATCAACTTCTCCATTAGAGAGCAGGAGTTGAGCGACTTCTAAAGCTTTAAAAACCGAATTTTCTTCGGCAGAAATGGTGAAGGAGGGACCAGTGAAATCCCACTGGGCGGAAATGCGACTAGCCATCACATTGCCGATGAAGCTAGTGTATCGGTTGACTTGCGCCGGAGGATGCAAGCTATCTTTGGCAATAGTTTCCAGTTCGGCAAGTTTTTCGGGAGACAAAGAAATATTTGCTTGTTGCAAGCTCTCTTTGATTTGCCAAGATAAATCGCATCGACCGCGATACTGGTGCAAGGAGAGTTCTGTCCCCATCGCCACAATCACGGCGACATTTCCCCCTTGCGCTAGTTTTGCATCTTTGATGGCGTTGTCCGCCACCTTTAGCATCAATAGCTGTTGAGGAATTAGTTGATCTTCGTCGCGGGGCGGGATTTTGAAATTGAGAAAATCGAGTTCAAAATCTTGGATGTAGGCTCCTAGAGGCGCTTCGCCATTTGCCAAGCCATAGTCTTTGAGTAATTGGGGTTGCTCTTCGATACCTTGCCAACGCTGAGGCGGAAGAGGGATAAAATGCTGCGTTCCCTCATAAATTGTGCGCTCGAAGGCATCTAAACTTTTACAGGAGCCAAAGAAGGCATCCATGCCGACGATCGCTAATGAGTGTTGAGTGTTGAGTGTTGAGTGTTGAGTGTTGAGTTGAGGATTGGGAATTGGGGATTGGGAATCCTCACCTTCTCCCGCCGTTGCCTCTGAAGATTCTAAAATCAAATGAGCATTAGTACCACCAAAACCAAAAGCATTGATGGCGGCGCGTTTTGTCGGTTGTTTTTGAGGCCAGGGTGTCGGGGAAGTAACCATCTGCTCAGCAGCGATCGCGCCTTTTTCTGAACGGAGGGGGTCAATTACGTCGATTGTCGCCGGGATGACCTCTTCACCCATGCTCAAAATCACTTTGATGAGACCTGCGATCCCCGCAGCCGTCAACAAGTGACCAAAATTGGATTTGACAGAACCAATCAGAGGCACCGTTTGAGACTGACCGAAGAAGGTCTCCATCGAGTTGAGTTCGGTGATATCTCCGACCGGAGTCCCCGTGGCATGACACTCAATGTAATCGATACTGTTGGGATGAATTCCTGCTTCGGTATATGCCCGTTCAAAGGCTAAGATTTGCCCTTTGGGATTGGGACTGAGGACGAATTTCCCTTTCCCGTCATTCGATAAGCCAACACCGCAGATTGTGGCGTAGATGCGATCGCCATCTCGCAGCGCATTGCTATATCGTTTCAGGACAACCATTCCGGCTCCTTCTCCAGCTACGAGTCCTCCGGATGACTTATCAAAAGGACGCGATATCCCATCTTCTGGATAAGCGTGGAAAATAGAAAATCCCATATTGATGAAGAACGGATCGGCGCAACTCACCGCACCCGCTAACATCAGGTCAGCTTTGCCGGATAACAGATAGTGACAAGCTAATTTAACTGCATACAGCGATGTCGCACAGGCTGCATCCAGAGATAAATTAATTCCAGATAAAGACAGCGCTTGAGCAATGACTGCTGCCGGATACCCAGCTAACATTCCATTTAAAAGAGATCCATCAGAAGGTGGTTTTTTTAGTTGGAAAGATTCTTCTTTTAAAAGTTGCTGAAGGGCTGAATCAAGAAACTTTTGATAGATTGGTGCAAAAAAACGATGGGAAAAGCGGGTAGGAAAAGAAAGATTCCCCAGAATCACGCCGCACTTTTCCAGAACTGATGGATTTCCTAAATAACCGCTATCTTTTAAAGCTTCTTTTGAGACGTATAAAGACCATTGATAAATTTCATCTAAGTTTTTCAGTAACTCAGGAGGCATCTGATACTCGCTGGGATCTAACTGAAAATCTCGAATATACCCTCCCTTTAAACAATAGTATTTATCTAGCTTCCCTTTATCTGTCGAATAAAACTTTTGGGGGTCTACTCCCATTTGTTCGACTGTTGCTAAGCTTTTAAAATCTTTTTTAGCAATTAAATTCTGCCAATATTGCTCAGGACTTTCTGCACCTGGTAATAAGCTAGATAAACCGATGATTGCAATTTTTTCCATTCAATATTCCTAAAAGATTTAATCAAAAACGACTTTATTTTAAATAGACTCTAGCCAGCGTGCTGTAGCAGCGAGCGCTACTACAGCACGCTGAATGGTTTCTTAACTTGCCATCACTTAACTCCTACTTTTTCAGAGTTAAAGAATAGACGATTTAGCTGTTTGCTAATCGTCACTTCTGCCCCAAATACTCGCGAGTAAACTTTTCCTTGGATATCGTGGGAAGTAATATTCGCCACTAACTTAGTTTCATTGCTAGAAATGACATCCATCGACACGTAAAATGGTTTACCCAAGGGAATCATTTGGAAATGCTCTCCTTTCTGGCAGCGTAAAGGGAGACTAGCCGCCTGATAAAAATGCCTTACCCAAATCAACATGCACTGAAATTGCACATCTTTGGCGACAAAATCGAATGCCTGTGCCGGAAACTGTCCCCGCTGTTCTTCAGTGATTTGGGGTAAAACACATTCCATCGTCAAGGTTTCTGGCGTAATATTTAAAACTTGTTTGACCCCTTTAAAACTAGGGCCATGAAACAAGGTGCCATCCTGATAAGGCGATAGGAACGCAAACTCTTGACTTTGAGTTGCATCAAATTCATAAGTGGGAGCTTCCGGAATTTCTTTCAGGAGTTTCACCTGCCCGTTGTAATGATAGCGGCGTTTTCCGGGTTCCGCTTCACTCCATATTGTCGCTGCGAGTTCGAGCTGCTCGTTCTGGGATTTATTGACTTCCTTCACTTCCAAGATGTATTCGCTTGCCAATGTTTCATCGAAAACAATGCCTTTTAAGACCTTGAAGTTTTCGCAGCTAAAAAACTTGTAGCCAGGATATAGCTGTTCGCTAACATTGGCAAGCCATACCGAACCACAAACGGTTGGTAATACTGCTTGACCACCAATCGCATGATCTTGCAAAAAGGAGTTTGCTTTCAGGTTTAATTTTCGATGAATTTGGTAAGTCCGGAGTTCTGAATCTAACTCTCCAGACACGACTACCAGAGGACTCCCCACTAAGACTTGTACCGTTTCCCGTTCGCCAAAATCTAGTTCGTCAACTAGCATCTGAGTGCCCACTTCAACGGGAATTACCTCAACCTTGCGTTCGGCAAAAATCTGTTTTAACTCAGGCGTAACCATCCCGCCATCCCAAGGTCCCCAATTAAAGGAAGCTACGTGACATTCGGGATGGAGGCGCTTAAAGTGATGGGCAAATTTATTGAGAATCTCATTGGCGATCGCATAATCCGATTGACCAATATTCCCGTAAAACCCAGCCGCTGAAGCGAACAACACCAAATGCTTGATTTGATTCGGATTGACACAACTCAGCAGATTTTCCAATCCTTTGACTTTGGCAGTATAAACGGCTTCAAAATCCTGTTCGGATTTATTCTCAATCAATTTATCTGCCAAATTGCCAGCGCCATGAAGAATTCCGGAGATCGCTCCGAAACGCTGGACGGCATCTGCTAGTTTTTCCTTTAAAGCGATCGCATCGGTAATGTCGGCGCTGAGATATTCTGCTTTCCCACCCGCTTGCTCAATCGCTTCCAGCGTTTGGGCGATTTCTCGTTGGGCTAAAATCCCCTTCAGTGTCTTTTGGACTTTGATTGGGGTGGGTTTCTCTCCTCGTGCAGTAATATCTGCCATAATCCGCTTTTTCAAATCAAATTCATCAACACAGCCTTTTGCCCATGCTGGCTCTGGATTGATGCTTGAGCGACCGAGGAGGATAAATTTGCATCGGTAGCGTTGCGCTAGCTTGATGACACACTGGGAAGTAATCCCGCGTCCACCGCCGCTGACGAGAAACACCGAGGATGGAGTAATTTGATGTGTTGTGCCGCGAGCGTTCTTCTTAACCCTACACATCTCGGCTACCAGGGTGGTTCTCCCCTGGGAACTGTACCCGACTTCGGTAATCAACCGATTGGGGTCGTGAAGTTCTGCGACAATCGATTGGGCGACAAATTCTTCATCGAAAGCGGGACTCAAATCGATGGCGCGACAAAACACCCGTTCCCATTCCAGGTTGAGGGTTTTCGTCAAGCCGAACAGCCCCCCACCAATGGCGCTAAACTCTGTTTTGCGACTTAAACCGAATTGCCCATCCAGGCGGCTCACGGTGAGGAAACAACTGCGTCCTTGACGTGCTGCTTCATTCAGGGATTTTTTGAGGTGCTTAGCAATCAGAAAAATATGCTTGAGGATGGCTCTTTCCGATTCCTGCCCAAGACTTTCTTGAATTGAGGGATGCAGATGAACGAACGCGCCAATGGAGCCGTAGTTTTGCGCGATCGCCATCAGCTGTTGTTTCAAATGCTCCTCGCTCAAATCTGCCAGCACCACACGGTTAATTCCTCCCGGTAACGGTAGCCGTTGGGCAATAACAGATTCGGGGAAACTTAATACAACCACTTTCCACCCTCGGTCTGAAAGAGACTTGACCAATCTGATACTGGCAGGGCTACCGTCATCGGTCAGCAAACAAATGTGATGGTCGGGCAAGGTGAAATCCAGATAATCTGCCTCACTTAGAGGTTGGAGCCTCGCCCGACCGCGTTGAATCTTGTGTTCAGCTTCAGCTTCAGCTTCAACTTGCTGCGATTCTGGGGTTAAGTTTTTTTTTCAGCCACCCGCGATTCCTGGCTCATATATTCAACAATTTGAGCAAGGGTGCGGAGTTCGGCTAGCTGTTCTGGATTCACCGGCGGCAAATCAGGGAATAACTCCTGCATTGCTCCCAAGATTTCCACCCGCTTGATCGAGTCAATCCCCAAATCTGCTTCCATGTCCATCGAAAGCTCTAGCATTTCCGTGGGGTAGCCAGTCTTCTCACTGACTACTTCTAACAGGGATTGGATCAGAGCATTCGCCTTCTCCTGGGAGACAAATCCGTTTTCTGCCTTTGCTGAAACTGCTGCCGTTGGAGCAGAAACTTCAACCTCTGTTGATGGCGCTTTGTTGCCCATATATTCAACAATTTGAGCGAGGGTGCGGAGTTCGGCTAGCTGTTCTGGATTCACCGGCGGCAAATCAGGGAATAACTCCTGCATTGCTCCTAAGATTTCCACCCGCTTTATCGAGTCAATCCCCAAATCCGCTTCCATATCCATTGAAAGCTCTAGCATTTCCGTGGGGTAGCCAGTCTTCTCGCTGACTACTTCTAAAAGGGATTCGATCAGGGGGGTCAAATCTACCGCTGGCGCTGTTACAGATGAGCTAGAGGTTGTTTCGATGACCGATGGCGCAACTTCTACCTGCTCTGCTTGAGCGATTTGATTTTGCAGACTTGTCTCTACTTGGAGAGCCTGGGCTGGCTGCGAACCATTGCTGGAAACAGGTTGGGATACTGGCGCTGTAGGGACGGCATCTGGGGCAGCTAGCCCAGAAATCGTCAGTTCCGGCATCGGCACGACAGCCGGGGTAGTGGGGGCAACAACCGAGTACTGTAGTTTGTCAGAGGTTCCTTGTCCGTTTTGCCCTTGTTCCAAGTTCCGAACGGGCGCTAGTGACGCCTGACCATTCACAACTGACCCATTGGCACCGTTACCAGCACCCAAAAGGGAATAATGTTGCTGCATGAGCTGGAAAAATCTTTGGGAATATTCCAACTGATTTTTCAGGTATTGTTCGTGAACTTGCTGGCTGGCAGCTTGATGTTCGTGAAAGCGCATCATGTTGCGCTCTAAACTTTCTAGAAGACCCTGATTATTTACAGAAGATTGTGGCATTGGTTGCGCCTCTGATTTGGTTGCGGGTGGAACTGGTATTGGCTCTGGCATTTTGACTTGGGGAATTACGGGTACGGGAATTACGGGTTGAGGGCTAGGGATTGGGGCGATGTGTGGTGTTGGTTTCGGGGCTAAAGATTTCTTCGGCTCCTGTGTCGATTTCCCATTCCTGTTTTCCCTTTCTAGATTTCCCTTGATTTGGTGTCCGTTTTGCAAAGCTTGTTCAAAAGCAGCTTTGGTTTTCTCACTGACATAGTTAGCGCCGTTTAAAGGGACATTCAATCTCTTCTTTTGCTGAGAATTGGATGTTTTTGGTTTAACTAGGTAAGGATCGAGGTTTTGTAAAGACAAGCCAGCCACGCGCAACTGAACAAAGGCTTCGCACAACTGGCGCTGGCTATCTCCTTTGCTACTGGCATTCAAGGCGATCGCTAAATGGGGTCGATCTTCGAGGATATTCTTCACCAGATTGGTCAGGATATTCCTGGGACCAATTTCGACAAAGAAATATCCCCCGGCTGCGTAAATATTTTCAACTTCCTGCTTAAAATGCACAGGATTGACAATATGTGCAGCTAAGGTTTGTCCGATGGTATGGGAATTGTCTGGATAAAGATTTCCGGTTGTATTGGAGTATACCGGGATTTTCGGCTGATTAAAAGTAACGCGATCCAGCACCTCTGCAAACCGTTTTTGAGCGTGAGCGACAAACGGTGAATGGAAAGCTGCGGAAACGGGTAGTAAAACAACCGAATACCCAAGCTGCTCCAATTTCTGCTGGACTTTGGCGATTTCTCCCTTCGCCCCCGCTAATACCACCTGATTGTTAGAGTTCCAGTTGGCAATGGTGATTTTGGGGAAATTCTCGACAACTTCTTTGACTTTATAAATATCCCCTTTCACCGCCAGCATCATGCCGGTATCAACTTTTGGATCGTCGGGGAATGCCATTGCTTGACCTCTGGCTTTGACGAGGAAAAAGTAATCTTCGTCATTCAGAACGCCCGCCGCCCATAGTGCTGTCAGTTCCCCGAAGCTGTGCCCTGCCACATAATCAGGCTTGAACCCTGCCTCTTCTATAATCTTGTAGAGACCAAAACTCAAGGCACCAATTGCGGGTTGGGCATTTTCGGTCTGTTGTAATGCCGCAATTTGGGCATCCTTTTGGGCGTTGTCAAAAACAGGACACGGGAAAACGACTTGGGAAATGGGTGGCAACCCATTCTTGCCCAGGTATTTGTCCATATCGCTGTAAGCTTGGCGAAGCTGAGGGAAGTTAAGGACAAGTTCCTTACCCATCTCCAAATACTGCGAACCTTGCCCCGAAAACAGCGCCACTACCTTCCCTTGGGGGTTCAGGCTAGTTTTGCGGTAATAGATTCCTTTGGGATGCTCCCACGATTGGGCTTGCTGTTTGTTTTTCAGTAAGTCAATCGTAATCTGCAATAATTCACGGGCTTCTGCGGCAGAGGTGGCGACAAATCCCACTCTGGCTGAGGCAACGGGAATTTTTAAACTCGCAGCGCTGACAAGTTCTGTGTAATGTTGTGTGCCGCGATCGCTTGCTAATTGCGACTCTAGGGTTTCACACTTCGCCAATAATTCTCCTACTGTTGGAGCATCCAGCAGGATGGTCGCTGGCGTACTGTGTAAACGATAAGCCTGTTGATGTTCCCTTTGATATTCTTCGAGGACGACATGATAATTCGTGCCTCCAAAGCCAAACGCGCTGACCCCTGCTCTTCTTGGCGTTTCATCATCAATGCCAAGCCAGGGTCTGGTTTCGGTATTCAAATAGAAGGGTGAGTCTTCTATTTTAAGTTTAGGGTTGGGTTGGGTGACATTAATCGTTGGGGGTAATATCTTATGGTGCAAAGCCAAAGCCGTTTTGATCAGGCTGGCTGCACCTGCTGTTGCTTTGGTATGTCCAATCTGAGACTTAACGCTCCCCAAGGCAATATGTTGTTTTTGGGAGTTGTTTTGGCTAAAAACTTCATTTAAGCCTGCAAACTCTGTCGGATCGCCAGCGACGGTTCCTGTACCATGAGCTTCAATCAGACCGACTGTTGAGGGTGCAAATCCAGCATCTTCATAAGCTCGACGCAACGCTACGGCTTGCCCTTCCGAACGAGGAGCATAAATGCTCTTAGATTTGCCATCGCTGGAGGTGCCCATTCCCTTGATGACGGCATAAATGCGATCGCCATCTCGTTCGGCATCTTCAAGCCGCTTGAGAACCATCATTCCCATGCCTTCACCCAACAGCATCCCGTCGGAATTTATATCGAAGGGACGAGAATTCCCTTCTTTAGAAAAGGCAGGCGTTTTACTAAAGCACATATACATGAAGATCGAATTGTCGGCATCCACACCGCCCGCGATCATCATGTCGCTACGATACTCGGTCAATTCACTCAAAGCCATCCGCAGGGCGCTTAATGACCCGGCACAGGCTGCATCTACAACACAGTTAATTCCTCCTAAATCTAGGCGGTTGGCAATTCGTCCGGCAATCACGTTCCCCAACATGCCCGGAAAAGAATTTTCCTCCCAGCCGATATAGGCAAGTTTTATCTTCTCAATAATCTTTTGGGTATCTTCGTCAGATACACCACTGTTTTTAAGAACCTTCTCCCAAACGGGATATTGCAAACGGGCAGTTAGCGGCGTAATTAGTTTCTGCCCGCCCCCTACGCCCAGAATGACGCCTGTGCCTTTCCGATTAAAATCTCTGGATTCACCGTAACCAGCGTCTTCCATTGCCTGTTTGGCAACTACCAACGAGAGCATTTGGGCGACATCTGTCACCTCTAGAATATTGGGAGGCAGACCAAATTCCATCGGATCAAAATCAATATCCGGGATGAATCCGCCTCGTTTGCAATAAGTCTTATCCGGTGCCTTGGGATCTGGATCGTAGTAGTCCTCAATCCGCCAGCGTGAGGGAGGAACATCAGAGATACAATCGGTTTTTGTAATGATATTTTCCCAATACTCTTCTAGAGTCCTGGCTTGCGGAAAAATGCAACCCATTCCGATAATCGCCACTGGTGTTTGTTGCAGTTGCCGCTTAATTTTGTTGTTTATCAATGATTTATCAGACTTCATTCCTCAACCTGACGCTAGTGACGTTCCTGGTTCAAAGGGTTATGATACCAAGTTATTCCGCTTTAGTGTAGTTGTATATCCACTCAATTTAAACCTGTGGAAGTTTGCTGTTTATTTTCACACGAGTGGGTACACCCAGCTTCATATTCTCAGCTTGGGCGAAAGCTTTGTAGGCTGCACGGAGATAGGCAAAATCAGGAATTTAAATAATAGCAATTTCAGTCCCTTGAAGCAAGTTAACTATTTTAACAAATTTTCTTGTAGTTGAAATTTTATGTTATAATGACTTGATTTTTTTGAGTTCTCTGCCAAGCCTTGGGTACAGGGTATAAAGCTAAGGGATCGTGGTTAAAAAAAATTTTAGGGGTTAAAACCCAGGCACAGTAAAACTTAGAGTATTTAAAATTGGTAATTTAGAATCGCAAGTACGCTGGAACTACAGGTTTCAATTTTTTACAATTTAAATTTGATTCAATTTGAAAAGGTAGAAGAGTGTATTTATTTTAGTTTTGATTTTATAATCTATAAAAGACTAGGTGAGTTCCTTTTGTTTTAACTTTATTATTAAAACAATGGTAAAAACAACAAAAATACTTTTCAAATTTATTAAGCGTTGCAGCAAAAATAAGGTTTGCTATCAATTTAAATTTAGCTCTATTTATTATCTTGTATAATAAAAATTTTTAAATAAATGTGGTGCCCTTAACCACTGAATCTTACCCAAAGTATGCTTATACACAGCCATTTTATTTCCAGCTATGTATAAGGGCAACTACCAAAGTGTTGAAATGCCGCTGATCTTTGTGAATAGTTGTGCTGTAGTTTGAAATAGATCGCCAAGAGAATGCAATTCAAGTTGAGGAATTGGGGGACTGACTTGGCGTTTATTTTTTAGTTAAAACTTGATAATGATTGCGTACACGCCAGACCCTTAAACCATCAAGCAAACAACGTCCTTCAATTAGGCGCTTTGTAAATCAAGAAACCAAGCCACAGGTGTACCTACGCATTCTTACTGAATTACTCCGCTTCAAGCTCGCCAAATTTTGGCGACCACCAGTTACCTTTTTTACTCTCAAAGAAGGCTACCTCTTTGCATTTATTTTGTTTGGTTTTCGGGTTAGAACAACGCAACATCGCCTTATCTTGACCATTTTTGCTGTACTTGTAGCGCTCTAGGGGAGTGCCACAAATCGGACAAGAATGCTGAGAAGGCTTGTCAGAACGCGGCGGATTTTTACGCTTAGCGTCAGGCAATTCATACTCTAGCGTGGATACGTTAAAAAACATTACAGCACCGCAGCCATTATTGCGCTCATCACAGCTCAAAAAATGGTCTGTTTGAAGTTTTTTAGACTTCGAGTAAACCCTCGTCATTGGATGTTTGCATTTCGGACACCGAATATTAGTAAGTTCAGACCGAGTCTCCGTGCTAGTATCGGTGCGAGTATCCGGGGGTTCACAAACAGGTGGAGTGACCTTAACTCGGCTTGGATTCGTTACAGTCGGCATAGAAACGGGAATTTTTGCCCCGGCTTTCTTGAGTGCTGGGGCAAAATAGTCGCGGTTCCAGCTAGTCAAATACTTTTGCCAGTCCAGCTTACCGTGAGCGATCGCATCCAATTCCCGCTCCATCTTTGCCGTGAAATCTGCACGAATCAGCTCAGGCAACACCCGACCCAAAAACTCATCAACTTCCATCCCTAGCTGGGTCGGAACGAGCAACGCCTTCTTCAGAACCACATACTCCCGCTCTTTCAAAGTCTTTACCGTCGGAGCATAGGTGCTAGGACGCCCAATCCCCTGTTTCTCCATCACCTGAATCAACTTAGACTCAGAATAGCGGGGTGGTGGCATTGTCTGCTTCTGATCGGCACCCGCTTGGGTACAGGTAAGCGATTGCCCCTCTTTCAGCGTCGGCAACACTTGGTCTGAGCCAATGTCCCGCCAGTAGCGCAGATAGCCCTCAAACTGTAGCACCTGACCCAAAGCTTGCCAAGTTACGCTACCAGATTTTGTGATAATTCTCGTCTTCAAGAGTCGCGCTGATTGACACAGAGAAGCGATCGCGCGTCGCCATATCAAATCATACAATCCAGCTTCTTCGGGTGTTAACTCTGCTTTAATGACGGATGGTAGCCGGGTAATCTCTGTCGGTCGAATTGCCTCGTGCGCCTCCTGGGACAGCGCTGCACTTTTACGAACAGTCGTCTTTTGGGGGACATTCTCTGGGTCATTTTGCTCCAGATACTTCCGCACCGAAGCGCAAAACTCCTCAGATAAAGTTGGGCTATCTGTACGCATATAGGTGATGTATCCTTGCTCGTACAGCTTTTGCGCCACTTGCATTGTTTTCTCTGGATTCAGCTTTAGACGCGCTCCTGCTGCCTGCTGAAGGGAACTGGTGGTAAATGCGGCGGGTGGTTTTTTGAAACTCACTTTACCTTGGGTGCTGACTACCTGATGAGGATGAATCTTCGCCGTCGCTACCAGTTGATCCGCTTGAGTTTGTGTTGTCACTCTGGTTCCTTCAGCAGCTTTTTTGCTGTCAGGAGACTCAGAATCATCGGTTTCCTCTACTTCAGGCTCATCGGAACGATTCACTTGTCCGGCATAAAAGGCTCGAAAACCCTCGGCGTAGTCAACGTAAACAGACCAGTAATCTTCAGGGACAAAGGCTGTAATTGCTCTCTCGCGATCGCATAATAGGTGCAAGGTCGCGCTTTGAACCCGACCGACTGACTTGGCTCCGTTTTTGAGCGACCAAACCAGAGGGGAGCCTCTGAAGCCAACCAGCTTGTCGAGACACGTCCTCAGAAGAGCTGCATCTACGAGGTTCTGGTCGAGGGGACGGGGTTTGCTCACTGCTTTTTTAATCGCAGTTTCTGTAATTTCGCTCGTCACTACTCGCCGGGGATTTTTTACCTTGAGTTCTCGTGCCAGATGCCAAGAAATGACCTCCCCTTCGCGGTCTGGGTCTGTCGCAAATATGACTTCGGTTGCTGATTTGACGGCTTGTTTTAATTCTGTGAGAACCTTTTTGCCTCGGTCGCCACGGGGGACAAATCGACAAGTAACGCGATCGCCTGATAGGTCAAACCCCAGTGCATCTTCCCCGTCTTTCGCTAGCTCAACAACATGACCCATGCTTGCCATCACTCGGTAGCCAGAACCAAGGCTTTTCTGCCATTTCTGCCGTTTGCCAGGACTTTCAATTAAAACAAGTTTCATACTCTGTCCTCTAAAAATTTTTAATTCTTGCTTTAAGAAGGATGACTTAGCTAGGCATTTTAGGGTATAAGCTACTTGCTGCATGAACTCAGGTAAATGACATCACCTCCCCCCGATCCACGTTCCTCTCGGCTTGGCTTTGATGAGTTGATTGGCATTGTTGTTGCCTTCGGCGTGATTGGCACGATTTTCTTCTGGTCAATTGGTAGAAGGGAGCCAGGGTTGAATTTGACCGGATTGCCGACTCCTGACACCACGGCGAGTCCAAAGCCAGCAGCGCCGCTACCAACGGTGATACCCGGAGAATCGCCCACCCAGCAAACGGTTCCGGCACCTTCTGCTTCACCGAGCGACCCAAACTCAACGCTACTCATACCGGACGATCCAAACACGGTATCGGGAAGCGTCCCGATTATTCCCGTACCCGTACCCGCGCCTTCCGCGCCAGCGCCGTCAGTCGCCCCCGCCACAGTACCCGCGCCTGCGCCTTCTGCGCCAGCGGCGGTTGTTCCCGTACCCGTACCCACGCCTTCCGCCCCAGCTAAACCGATCAACTTTTCCGATATCCCCGACAATTACTGGGCGCGTCCTTACATTCAAGCGCTGGTTGAACGCAACATCCTCGCGGGTTTCACCGATGGCACTTTTCGCCCCGATCAACCGATCACGAGAGCGGAATTTACGGCTCCGTTGCGAAAAGCTTTTAGTCAAAAACCGGCTCAGAATGCTTCAAACTTTCAAGATGTCCCCGCTGGGTACTGGGCTGAAGCTGGAATCAAGCAGGCTGTAGCAACGGGTTTTTTGAAAGGATATCCGGGAAATCGGTTTCTCCCAAACCAAGAAATTCCGAGAGCGCAAGTTTTGGTTGCGCTTGCTAGCGGCTTAGGGCTGAAACCACCGTCCAATCCGGCTCAAGCTTTGCAGACTTATCAAGACGCCAAGGAGATTCCTAAGTACGCGACCCAAGGTGTCGCAGCGTCTACAGCCGCCGGTCTTGTCATTAACTACCCGAATCAAAACTTGCTCAAACCGAATCAAGCGGCGACTCGTGCTGAGGTAGCTGCTGCAATTTATCAAGCTCTCGTACAAGCCGGACAAGCACAACCCATTTCCTCTCCAGCCGCTGTGCAGCCACAATGAGGGAACCATCGGAGGGGCATAGCATTGTTCGTTTGAGCGAAGCGTTTGGCAACACGGATCAAATTCGGTTTTGGAAGTTGCGATCGCCTTTATACCCGGATAGCTCGGCGAGTTCTTCTAAAGAAAGCAGACCTGAGTAACGCCGCCCCTTAATTTCCCAAGTGGGAAAGCCTTTGATCTTTGCCTTTGTGCAGAGGTCTGGACGCGGATTTTTACCGCCCGCATCGCACTCGATGTAGTTTATATAGCCAAGCGCCTCTTTTGGAAACAGTTCTTTCTGTTTTGTGCAGAAAGGGCACCAATATGCGCCGTAAAATTTGGCTTTGGTGCGTTTCAAGTGACGTGCTAAACCCACTTCTGCTGTAGTAGCGGCGCGATTCGAGGATTTGGTTGGCTGGAGTGCTGATTCTGTATAGGGATCGGATGAACAGCCAGCAATTAATGCCAGTAGAGCGATCGCAGTAGTGCGGATGATAACCGCGCTAAGGTCAAATCTTTGAACTTGCATAGCTCTCAGTTGGGTAGATGTTCGGCAATCAGCAAAGTTTACCTTTTGTTTTCATACCATTTTGCTTTACTGTTGCCCAATCTAAATTTCTGAACTATCGATAAATAGAGACGCAATAAATCGCGTCTCTACAATCTAAACTCAAAATCTTAACTCAAAAAACTCCTCAGCCTTAGCGACCATCAACTGACCAGTGGGGCGGGTCATTTGCTAGCTTAAATACGCCATAGGATGCACCCACACTATAGAGAGCCGTATTGTTGGCACCATTCGTGGGAGCGCCAATATTCACCAGGGTGCCATCTCTCTTTTTTATTTTTAGAATTCCTTCCCAGGTAATGTTCCAATCGATGGCTAGCCTTTCAGTATGGCGAGATCTTAGAGCCACCGGATTCCCCCCAATCCCGAATTCATCTACCATCAGTTGTGCAGCTTGCACAGCTACAGCGTTCGTATAATGTACCCATTCAATGTCAACTCCCGCCATATTTGGTACATTTTCTGCTCTGATTTCTCCTCGACTAATCCGAGCCGAATAGTGCATCATATAAGCTCTTTGTGGAGGTCGATAGGTAGCGGCAATAATGGTTTGGGCACCCGCATCAATTAAAGCTTTTTGAAAAGCTGCTACCTTTTCTCGGAAAGGCGAAGCTAAATCAGAAATCGAGCGGCTAGTCGGAAAGTTGTCATACCAATGCGGACCACTCAAGCGAAATCGGATTCTTTTGGCATAGGCGTTGAGGATATCCATTGCTGGGATAAAATCTGCGCCTAATTTCTGCTTAGTCGTTGCAGAAAGTAGATTTTCCAATTCATCACGCAAGCGCACATCTCTTTGGAGATAAGCTTGGGCTAACCCTTGGCTACTTCTCGCTCCAAAGTCTCCATCTACGGTTAAGTCGGGAACCAATATTGTATTCAAGCTCTTTTGTAAATCTTTAACCTCTGCCTCGCCAAAGCGCAGATAAGCAAGCAACATTGCCGCCGTAAGATTGGGAACTTTATAAAGAAAACCGTCGCTCAAAGCTTTGGTGTAGGTGGTATTATCCACAACTCCATTAACCGGCAAGTTATTTCTTTGCTGATAACTACGGGTAGCTGTATCGCTAATCTTGCCAAAGTCTCCATCAACGGTTCCTATCGGATAACCAGCCTCTTTTAAAAAGCTTTGCCAAGAACTGACTGCTGCTCCATTAGAGCCTATTTTGAGTGTGGGTAATTTCAGCGCACTGATATTAAAAGCCATAGATTCCACCTGAATTCAATATTGCTAACTTTTCTGTTAACTAGCCAAAAAAAAAGCCATCGAGCAAGTCTAGCTTTTGTGCTATTTTAACGCTACAAAAGAACGCAGCCAATGAGAGTTACACTGCTTGTGCGATATAGTTGCATTTTATAACTTAATGCTTAATAAGTTTCGACAATATAACTTTAGTTATTATTTCCATCTTCTGTCTATCTTCTTATTTAATTCTAATAATTACATTATTGGAAAATACATTATGCCTAAAATCAATCCTCTAACTTATGATAATTAATAGTTAATTAATTATCTGGCTTTTTTATAAAATTAAATTTCCTTGAACTTGAGGTAGCTTTTATAGTAAAACCTCTACCTAATCTTCTGTCCAGTTTTCAAATAAAAGATTTAAATATTGTTACAAATTGCTACAATATTTAATTGAATCTTATCGTCTTAGAGATTCTACCGGCTAATTTGAAACCGCTGCTGATTTAACACAAATTCCGGATTTTATCTCATCGGTTGTGGAGCATCTGGTAACGAATGTTCGCTTTTTTTAATAAGGAGACTTTATGGCAGACTCTGGAAATCGAATGCGCGATCGCACGCCAGACGATGTAATTATTCAGGCACAGGCGCGAAAACCCATTACAGATCCCAGCCTGGGTATTGCCGTTGAAGTGAGTAGACAAGGAACTCCTAAGCATCGGCTGGTCACGATTGGGGACTCTCTCTCTCACGGCTTTCAAAGTGGGGCAATCTTCAATACTAGCCTCTCCTATCCGATGATGATTGCCAAGGAAATGGGCTGGTCTAACCAGATGCGTTATCCCACCTACGACGGGCCAGGAGACGGGTTTCCGCTGAACCTAGAACATCTGGCTCGACAACTCGATCGGGAGTTTGGTGATATCAACTGGTTGGATTTCGCTCCAGCGCTGTTGTTTATACGCCACTACATGGACGATATAGAGGATTATTGGGAACGTGACGCAGGCTCCCGCTTCCCAATTCAACGCGGGATTAATCACAACCTGGCGGTCTATGGTTGGGATTTGCGGAATACCCTGTCGCGTACTGCGGACATTTGCCTAGACATCATTCGGAAAAATCCGCCCAAAGACGATTATCTCCGGCAGGTTGTTGAGTACCATAACGAACGCGCTGCTATCCGAGTTTTGAATTCGGCGCGGGATGCACAAGGCAACGCGCTGACACCACTGCAAGCGGCGGCAGCACTAGGTGCTGAGGGGATGCAAGAAACTGGCGATGGTAACGGCATTGAAACGCTGCTTGTTATCATCGGTGGCAACAATGCGCTGGGTAGTATTCTGACATTTAAGGCGGCTTGGACTGCTGAAGGTTATGACGATATGGCGGTCAACGATCGCTATACTGTCTGGCGTCCAATTCACTTTAAGGCTGAACTGGACAAGCTGGTTGAGGAAGTTAAGCAAATCCGCGCTCGCCATATAATCTTGGCAACGGTTCCTCACATCACCATCCTTCCTTTTGCCCGTGGTATCAATAAAGACAATGAAGGGAAAAAAGCTAAGCCGGGATCTCGATACTTCCCTTACTACTCCTTGCCTTGGCTTACCGAAGAAGACTTCGATCCGAATAAGCATCCCTACTTGCTAGAGGAAGAAGCACGAGCAATCGATAGTGCCATTGACCAGTACAACGACTCTATAACCGATGCGGTGCGTCAGGCTCGACAGGAAGGCAGAGATTGGTATCTGTTTGAAATGGCTGGCTTGTTGGATCGCTTGGCATCCAGGCGCTATATCCAAGACCCGGAAGCCAGACCGACTTGGTGGGATGAAGTGGGTGGTCAGTACGAGTTGCCACCTGAGCTTCAGGCACTTTCACCTGTACCAGATTCCCGCTTTTTTAAATCTGATGCAACAGGTCGCACTCAAGGCGGCTTATTCTCTTTGGATGGCATTCATCCCACCACGATTGGCTATGGCATCATGGCGCAGGAGTTAATCGAGATTATGCACAAGAAGGCGGGGGTCAAGTTTTACGAAAGCGATGGGAAAACCGAGCGGACTGGTGACATCAAAGTTGATTTTAATCGCTTGATTGCCTTAGATACGCTGATTTCTAACCCACCGCGATCGCTCTCTAATGCTCAGAGTTTAATCGGTTTGATTGATAAGAACTTTAATATCTTCAGCGGGATGCTCAGGGCGAGTTACTAAAAGCAATCTGAGGTCGGGGTGGGCTTAGGCGTCCCATCCCCAAGGTTCCTGCTTAAGATCGAAAGTAGGAACCTTTAATCTCTCTGGGCATGAAACGCATTGTTCTAATTGCTGGGTTTGAATCATTCAACGCTGACTTGTACCGGAAGGCAGCTCATTTGGCTCAGGCTAGGTGTCCGGAGTTGGATATTCGGGTGTTTAGCGATCGCGCCCTCACCACAGAACCAGAAGCCGTAGAAGCCGCACTCCAAGGGGCAGATGTCTTTTTCGGCAGTCTGCTATTTGATTACGACCAAGTCATGTGGTTGCGCCAAAGGGTGCAAAATATTCCGATTCGCCTCGTTTTCGAGTCAGCCTTGGAATTGATGAGCCTCACTCAGATAGGCGCGTTCAAAATTGGCGACAAACCCAAGGGAATGCCCAAGCCAGTTAAATTTATTCTCGACAAATTCAGCAACGGGCGAGAAGAAGACAAACTTGCCGGTTATATTAGCTTTTTAAAAGTTGGGCCAAAATTATTAAAATTTGTGCCAGTGCAAAAAGTGCAAGACTTACGCAACTGGCTAATTATTTACGGTTATTGGAACGCTGGTGGAACAGAAAATGTCGCGTCGATGTTCTGGACGCTGGCAGAGAAATATTTGCAGTTAAAGGTAGGAGAAATTCCACCGCCAGTTGAAACTCCAAATATGGGATTGCTGCATCCCGATTATCAAGGCTTTTTTGAATCTCCAAGGGCATATTTGGGATGGTATCGACAGCTTCGCAAAGGAGAAGATAAAAACAAAGAGAATTCACCAATTTCCAATTCCCAATTTCCAATTCCCAATTTCCAATCCCCAGTTGTCGGCATTCTGCTTTATCGCAAGCACGTTATCACCAAACAGCCTTACATTCCCCAACTCATTCGCCACTTTGAGAAAGCTGGGTTGATACCTTTGCCAATCTTTATCAACGGCGTCGAAGGTCATGTGGCGGTGCGGGATTGGATGACAACAAACTACGAAATGCAACAGCGACAACTCGGTAATCTTGAAACTCCATCTCTGTCTGAAGATGCGGTTCCAGTAGATGCAATTGTCTCTACGATTGGCTTTCCCCTCGTCGGTGGCCCTGCCGGGTCAATGGAAGCAGGGCGACAAGTGGAAGTAGCCAAACGCATTCTAACTGCCAAGAATGTACCCTATATCGTCGCTGCACCGCTACTAATTCAAGATATCCATTCTTGGACGCGGCAGGGTGTTGGCGGGTTACAAAGTGTTGTTTTATATGCTTTGCCAGAACTGGATGGGGCAATCGATCCTGTTCCCCTCGGCGGTTTGGTGGGAGAAGATATTTACTTAATTCCAGAACGAGTTCAGCGTTTAACAGGAAGGTCGAAAAAATGGATTGCCCTACGCCAAAAACCAATTGCTGAACGTAAAATTGCCGTGATTTTATATGGTTTTCCGCCTGGATATGGGGCGACGGGGACAGCGGCTTTATTGAATGTACCTCGAAGTCTTATTAAATTCCTTCACGCCCTCAAAGACCAAGGCTACAACGTCGGAAAATTACCGGAAGATGGGGAAGAATTAATTCGCCTGGTGAAAGAAGCGGATGAGAACCCCACCCCAACCCTCGTGAACGGGGAGGGGGCAAGATCATTCACCTCCGTTGACGGCGGAGTTCAGGGAAGTACAAGCGTTAACGCTAAAACCTTAGAAAATTGGCTGGGATATTTGCTAACGACTCGCATCGAAAAACAGTGGAAATCCCTCGCTGGAACTGGCATCAAAACTTATGGAGATGAATTTCAAATTGGAGGGATACAACTAGGAAATATTTGGATAGGCGTACAGCCACCCTTGGGAATTTCCGGCGACCCGATGCGGCTAATGTTTGAGCGCGATTTAACACCTCACCCTCAGTATGCCGCTTTCTATAAATGGTTGCAAAACGACTTTCAAGCTGATGCTGTCGTTCACTTCGGAATGCACGGAACGGTTGAATGGTTGCCCGGATCTCCGCTGGGTAATACGGGCTATTCTTGGTCAGATATTCTGCTAGGAAATATCCCCAATCTATATATCTATGCGGCGAACAATCCTTCTGAATCAATGTTGGCAAAGCGTCGTGGCTACGGGGTACTGATTTCCCATAATGTGCCGCCTTATGGTCGTGCTGGATTGTACAAAGAATTGGTGTCGTTGCGCGATTTGATTTCGGAGTATCGGGAAGATCCGCAAAAAAATTACGCCCTCAAGGAAGCAATTTGTAAAAAGATTGTCGATACGGGTTTGGATGCAGATTGTCCTTTTGAGGATGCTAAACGCTTAGGTATTGACTTCTCGCCTGAGAATGCCAGAATGTTCAGTACAGATGTTTTTAATTCTTACTTAGTAAAACTGTACGAATATCTGCAAGTTCTAGAAAATCGTCTTTTTTCATCTGGTTTGCATACGCTGGGGGAACCACCAACTCCAGAAGGACTAATTAGCTATTTTGATGCTTATTTTGAATTGCCAAAAGACATTATTGAGGCAGTTGCTAAAGGCGCAGACAACCAGGCAGCACTATCAGCACACTGGGAATCCTTAAACAAAACATATCCTAATGTTAAATTTCGCATCAATCCTAATCTTCCAGAGTTAATAGATGAAGCGATAAAAATACGTGATTTATTACTACAAAACAGCGATGAACTCACGAATCTGTTGCGGGGACTTAATGGTGAATATATTCTGCCTGCGCCGGGTGGTGATTTGTTGCGGGATGGTGCTGGTGTGTTGCCAACAGGCAGGAATATTCATGCTTTAGATCCCTATCGGATGCCTTCCCCAGCCGCTTACGAAAGGGGTCGAGAAGTTGCTAGAAAGATTATCGCCCAACATCTTAAGGAACAGGGTTCTTATCCGGAAACTGTGGCAGTGATGTTATGGGGATTGGATGCGATTAAAACGAAGGGCGAATCTCTGGGAATTTTGCTGGAATTAGTGGGTGCTGAACCTGTTAAGGAAGGTACGGGAAGAATTGTCCGTTATGAATTAAAACCCTTAGCAGAAGTTGGTCATCCGCGTATTGATGTGTTAGGGAATCTTTCGGGAATTTTCCGCGATACCTTTATCAACATTATTGAATTGTTGGATGATTTGTTTCAACGCGCCGCTGATGCTGAGGAACCGGAAGACCAAAACTTTATCCGCAAACACGCTTTAGCATTGAAATCTCAAGGTGTAGAAAATGCCTCAGCGCGATTATTCTCTAACCCCGCCGGTGATTTTGGTTCGTTAGTGAACGATCGCGTAACTGATGGTAACTGGGAATCTGGCGATGAATTGGGCGATACTTGGCGCGATCGCAATGTCTTCAGCTACGGTAGAAAAGACAAAGGACAAGCTAGACCGGAAGTGCTGACGCAGTTGTTGCAAACAAGCGATCGCATTGTCCAAGAAATCGACTCGGTTGAATACGGTCTCACCGATATTCAAGAATATTACGCCAACACTGGCGGCTTGAAAAAAGCCGCAGAAAAACAACGCGGTAAAAAAGTTAACGCCAGCTTCGTCGAAAGCTTCTCCAAGGACACCACCCCCCGCAATTTAGACGACTTGCTGAGGATGGAGTACCGTACCAAATTGCTAAACCCCAAATGGGCAGAAGCAATGGCGAATCAAGGTTCAGGTGGTGCTTACGAAATCTCCCAACGCATGACAGCGTTAATTGGTTGGGGTGGTACTGTTGATTTTACCGATGATTGGGTTTACGACCAAGCAGTAGATACCTATGCTTTAGATGCAGAAATGGCGAATAAATTGCGCGAGGCAAATCCCGAAGCCTTCCGCAATATTGTCGCCAGAATGATAGAAGCAAATGGTCGCGGTTTCTGGCAACCTAATGAGGAGAAATTAGAAAAACTACGGACGCTGTATGACGAATCAGATGCAAAAATTGAAGGCGTGACTGTAGGCTAATCAGGTGATATGGTAGTTATTATGTAACACATAAGCTTTCACCTAACATACTAGAGCAGTCCTAAATGATTCATGAAAGCGAGATACCTAACTTCTCCAAAAAGTTGGGTATATAAACGCCTATCCATTCACAACTCAAATAGGATTTCTATAGCTTAGGAGCATACTGTTTTTCTTTAAGTTTTATTATTAAGGAGATATCCAAGATGGCAAATTTAAACAAAAAGTTTCCTTCTCCCATAGAGTTTTTTTTAGAAATTCCACTTTATGCTTCTTTTGAAGCTGATTCTAATTCGGAACTAATTAAGGAAATTGAAAATTTTAAAGGTTCAATTGATGCATTCTGCCCAAAGTGTGAAAAATACAGCACTTTCAAAAAGTTGCTTGGCATTAAGGAGCCTGTATTAGGGTATTTACAAAAAACGATTAAAGATAAAACAAATCCTACTATTAATAAATTCCAAAATTCTAAATCAAACCCTTTACAAGAATTGAAAATGAATAATAGAATATTTAATTTAAATTTTTGCTGCGCTAGAAATGGTAACCACAAAATGCACTTTTGTTTTAAAATATATAACGGTACAATTCAAAAAATTGGTCAATATCCTTCAATCGCAGATTTGAATATGACCGAGATAGGAAAGTATAGAAAAGTATTAGGTGAAACAAAATATAAGGAATTCAGTAGGGCTATTGGGCTTGTCAGTCATAAAATCGGTATTGGCTCTTTTGTTTATTTAAGAAGAATATTTGAAAATTTAGTCGAAGAAGCTCATCAAGAAGCTAAAAAAATAGATACATGGAACGAAGAATTTTACAACAGTAGTCGGGTTAATGAAAAAATCGGTCTACTAAAAGATATTCTGCCTGAATCATTAGTTAAAAATACAATTATTTATTCAATTCTAAGTAAAGGAATTCATGAGTTAAGTGAAGAAGATTGCTTGAATCATTTTAGTAGTCTAAAAAAAGGAATAGAAATTATTTTGGATGAGAAATTAGAAAAATTAAAAAAGGAAGCAAAAATCAAAGAGACTGAAAAGTCTCTGTCTGAGATAAAAAGTAAACTTAAGTAAATTAATAGAGTATAGCAATATACTCGATGAGAGGTAAACTCGGTTGCATAAACCTAAACGCCGCTTGCAAAGTGTAACCTAAAAAATATCACTGTGAAGACTGTATAGAAAATGCAGATGAAACTTGAGACTTATAAATATAAAAGTAGCTTAATATAGTTTTACTCGGTTTTATAAATTAAGAAAACTGAACCAATTGGATTAGAGTTTTCTACATAGATTTTGTTATTATAGTAAAAAGCTGTTGAAAAACCACCATCAAATAACATCGCTTCCTGAATATTTCCTAAACAGTGATTTTTAGAAATTCCTTTCAGAACATCATCAAACTTATCTGGATATAATGGCCCATCGGTTTCGACGTTGTTAACCAATAAAATTACATAGCCTTTGGAAGTAATCGCTGCCATTGAGCGGCTGGTTTCGTGTTTACAGGCATATTCTCCCAAGTCATTACAAATATCTTTAAATATTCCATCTTTATAAAATCTTCCATTTCCTCCTACTAAGTTATAGTTTAAATTTTGCTCGTTTCTTTTCCCAATCTGGATTGTCGCTTTTCGCGCTTTTGTACCTTCTGAAATTCCAAAGGAAGACCGCTTATCTTTAAATAAACCCGAATATTCTACCCCCCTCGAAATGTTCAAGCCTTGGGGTTTATTCTCAGGATCTATATAATCCCCGTTAATGGCTGCAATCGGTTTTTTGCCATTTAGTTTTGCATTATCATCGGCTATAATTTCATGAAACTGTTTTGGAACATATTCTTTGCGGAATCTTCCTTTAGCATCTTTAGCATAAATTTCATGGGCTAAAGCAAGACTAACCTTAAAATCTAGTTTCGGAGATTTTGGATCAAAAATAAGAACATAATTTGCCCCTTTAGCCTTTGTATTTCCTTGATGATCCGTTCTGATAAATTCTATGCTGAATTGGCATTCTTGGCTTTGGCAATCGCATAAATTATTAGCTGTATTTTCTCTGCTTATTATTTTTTGTGCTTGAACTTGAGGAATCGTTGAAGTATTTTTGGAATAAACATGAACAACAGATAAAATAATAAATATTACTAAGAATGTGGCTAGAAATTTTGCTTTTGTAAACATACACCAAGAATTTACAAAAAATGTATGTTTACATTTTAAGCCTAGCAATACCTAGGATGAGGGTAAAAATTAACTACCCTACAAGTATTTTAATAAATAATAAATAGGGGGGAATTGTCAGTTGTCATGAGCTTTTGGGTGTTTGCTCAGAATTGCTGACCAAAAACGAATCATTAATGACGAATGACGAACGATCAATTACCGCTAACTAAACGAACCGTAGAGACTGATGAGACCCAGTGGCGCTGTTGTAACTGATGCATATGGTTAAACAGTTGCCAGCAATACTGTTCTGGAAGCCCGCAGGTTAAGGCACCGCGCAGGACAACGTTGAAGTACCAGTCGTTGGGGGCGAGTTCTTCTGCTAATTTGTTAACGACAACGTAGGTACGAACGTTGGTATATGTCCGATCTTGGCAGGAAACGTTGACCATTTCCTGGCGATAACCGCCTTGAGGGACTTCTTCCCGTTCATCCAAGCGATCGCTCAATCTCCACGGTAATCGATACAGAACTCCTTCGACTGAGGCTGATGGATCTTTAACCATATCTAAAACACCACAGTTGCGAAGCGCTGAGCGACGATAAAATCCTAGCCGATATCCTTTCAGTGTGGCAGCACCAATCACGTAACTATGAGTGTTCTCGCCGAATGTACGCTTTAAATCGACCGGGCACATACAAGAACCGTAAGCAAAATAGTAGAACATCGGCTCTGTTTGTTGTTGTTGCAATCTCAATGCTGGATGTGAAGGATTATGAGATTGTACCCAGGTGTGTTTTAAGTGTCCAATGCGATCGCTCATCTATCTATAGGTATAGAAATGTTTTTACTATGGACATGATTCTAGCAGAATGTTTTTATTGTATACCTTCATATCCCGATAGGCAAACCGTAGATTAAATTTTTGTTTTCTCCTCCGGAAACCGGATAAAGATTGGTAGGGTTGAAAAAGCCAAATATTTTGGAGTTTCCTTGCGGAAGTACAAATACAAGGTTGGGTTTCATTCCCGCACGGAGCCAACGAAACACTGGCTGCGGTTGGGTTCAACAGCGTGAAACCCAACCTATACGGAAAGATTTGTCAGCTAACCCTAACCCCTCACCATTGATGGAAAAAGGAGCATTTGTGTACGTCTGTGCCTCACTTTAGTTTCGCCAGCGTGCCCGATAGCTTCGCGCATCAAGATGACACAGGTTCGGAAAGCTGGTGTAACGACCCAAACCACCGGGCCACCAAGGGTCGAGAGACCAGTAAAGTTGATCGCCAGAAAGACCTTCGCAGAGAAAGTCTATCGCATCTCCAACAATATGACGGCTGTATCTTGCCCCACCAACTGCACGATTGATCGCTGGAGGTCGATACCAGCTAGTAATGATGAAGGGTCGCCCAATGCGATCGCGTGCCCTTTGTGCGAGTCTCGCAATCCGGATCATGGCATCCAGCGTCGCCTGGTTAGGAGGCATCCGGGTGCCGCCGTGGGTAGCTTCTGCCCAGGTAAAGTTGCCATCCGGAACGATGGGGGCAGACAGCTGAATATTCCTTAGCGTCCACCTGTCGGGACGCTTGGCGACAGCGATTGGGACAGGCTTGGGTGCGGCGTCCGGAGAATCTTTCCGTGCCTGATTCATGCGTTTGAGATCCTCAAATAAGGAGCGAATGGCTTGATCTCTGGTTGCCAAATCGCGCCAAAGTTGAACCAGGCGGATTAAAGCTTCTCGTTGGTGGTCGATTTCTTTATATTCAATCGGCAGACGCCGAACAAAATTCAGCAATTCTCGATCTAGTTGGGCAGCAAGATTCGATAACCTGGTGCGATCGCTTGTCGTGCCACTCAGCAGTAGAGGGTCGATTCCCAATGATGCCAGCGCGGAAGCGCGAGAGTCCAACTTTCGCCAGATCCGAACTAATTCAGTTAGCGCGTTGCGTTGGTTGCCTGAAGCTTGATAATACTGCGGAATGCGCTGGATAAAGGCAATCAGGGCCGGATCGACAATTTTAATCCCTGTATCGGCGGAGGTGTTGTTTTTCAAAGAAGCGATCGCAACTTCCCGCGATTCTAGCTGACGCCACAGCTGGGCTAGCCGCAGCAGGGCTTCTCGCTGATAGGGATAACCGGAGTAATTGGGAGAAATTCGCTGGATAAATTGCTTGAGAGGAACATCCATCTGGGATTCCTCGAAGTTATCGCCAATGACAGTGCCAGGAGACAGCAAAGACGCGATCGCGGCTTCTTCTGTATCCATCTGACGCCACATCCGCACCACTTCCAGGGCAGCATCCCGTTGGTGAGGCAAGCCAGTATAGTATTCTGGAACTCGCTCCACTAGGGTCAGTAGCGCCTTATCCAGGTAGGCAAGATTGTGGGGCAAGCCTTCCGCACTGAAATCGGTTTCGATGTCTTTTAGGTACGCTTGCAGTAACGCCTTGGCATCGCTGGCTTCCAACCGCGCTGCTGTCGGTTCGCTTGCTGGCGGTGCATAACCATCAGCCACAGCTTGAATAAAGCGATCGCTGTAGCGCCCTTTTTGTACGTCCCACAGATCCGCTCCTTTCCACCCCTGAGCGACCAGATTGTTACTTAAACTGCGGATAGTATTGGCAGCATATTGCACTTGTTTGGGAAAAGAATCCACCTCCTGTAGGGGAATGCGATTCGCTGGGGAGATGCCCAGTCCCTTTTCTCCGTCCGAAAACTGCGGTGAAGATAGCACTTGATAAAGCGCTGCCAGAATCGGCTTGTGAATGCCAGTTCGTTCCGCTTCTAAGAGGTAGTAGTAATTGCGCTGGTCTGGTGTCAGTGTTGGCATAGCCAGTTTTGATAACCCACTTAACCACTCTATGACTTTGGCACCCGTTCCGAAGCTTTTCCAGAGTGATTCCTAGAATAAATATCAATCAGTGCGATCGCTACCTAAACGGCACGGTGACGCCCCAAGCGTCCGCTTTTCGGACAGAGAAGCCAGAAAATCTAGCTTTCTCCCCTATAAGGCTACGGTGTACACACAAGTCGGCTGACCTCTCCCTAAACCCATCTCCGACACGGAGAGCGACTTTGAATACTGCTCCCCTTCCCTACAAAGGAAGGGGTTGGGGGTTAGGTCTGAGAGCGCTTTGTCCGTACACCGTAGCCTTATAGGGGGAGGGGTAGGAAGAGGTCAAAATCCACTGTAACCAATTGAAAATCGCGCTCGTTCTTCAGCGCTGGCGACGAAACTCCACCACATCTTTTTTAATGGTGATGTCATAGCCGTCATAGAAGTCATGTCCTAGCAGTCCAATGTCCAAGTCGGGTTGTCCGATTCCAACCAGCACATCTTTGACGAGATTTCCACCCAATTGCATCGAATTAACAAACCCAAAGTATATTCCAGCTACTCCATTCGCCGTCTTCACGTTCGCCATTCCTACAGGTTTCACCTTTAGGTCATAAGCCATCTGTCGGGTGATCAACGTTTTACTTGCCCCTGTATCCAGAAACATTTCATATTTCTTTTTGCCATCAAATGTCACGTCAACAACAGGAATTGTGTCACCTTGTCGGCGTTTGATGGGAACCGTGAAAAAGGGTTTGTTAACGATTGCAGGTCCAATGGGTTTGGGCTTGGGCGGAGGAGCCGCTTGTTTCTGAGCCGAGGCTAGAAAGCGCTGGTATTGAGGCAGCTTCTTTTGAGCGATCGCATGGTTGCGGCTAGAAGTTGGCACAGCTTTCATTAATTCAATTGCCTCTTGCCACCGGCTGGCAACTAATTGCCAATCATCTCGGCTTTTGGCAGATTCACTAATCGCGATCGCGCCAAGGGCAGTATCTATCGCTTCGTTATAAGTGTCAGGGCCAGTCTTGATCGATTGGTTAACGGGTGTTTTTTTAGTCGCCGTTGATGCTTTTGGCTTAGCTGTTGAGGCAGATTTAGCCGGTTGAGTAGCAGCAGAATTGGCAACAGCTGCCACGGGACTTGCGCTAGCAGCAGGCGTCGCTGAGGCTGAGGCTGCCGGTGGGCTAGGAGGGCTTGCTGCATCGTTATTACAGCCAAGAATCCCAAACGCCAGGGAGCTGGATAGAACAATCAGGGTGGTACGGCTTTGAGAGGGTTTCCACATGATTAATCGCCCGATCTTATAAGCAATTGATTTTGGAGAGGACACGGCTTTTCTGGCAAGACGGGTCTTACTACACCCTAAGGTAAGATTTTTCCGTAGATTTTTCCGGATTTAACCAGTTTCTTTTTGTTGAATGACTGTTTAACCTGTCAATCGCGATCGGTTCCCGAAAACTCTCCATGCCGGAGGGAGCCGATTGGTTGCCCGACTTGCCGTAGTTGCGAACCCGTTCAAGCTAGTTCCTCAATCAAGGGCTGCATCCAAGTGTATTTGTTCCATACCATACTAAATGCTACATGAGCAACCGCATTTTCCGCAGAATAAATTTGGTAAGTAAACAACAGCCATACTCTTGACTAATCAGTCTTTATAGCGTTAATTGCACTGATGGCGCGGCTGTAGAATAATGCCTTTTGGTCTACAGTTACGTAAAATTGGAAACTTTGTGCAATCTAAGCTCATAGAGTTAAATAATCCTGTCGAAGAAGAATTATATTTGGGTGACTCAGAACCCCCCTTTACCCTTCAAGACTTGAAAGCCGCCATTCCCCCAGAGTGCTTTGTGCCCTCCACCAAGCGATCGCTGTTCTATTTTCTAGTGGATGTAGGGATAATCGGCATCCTCTACGCGATCGCTAGCTATCTGGATTCCTGGTGGGTTTGGCCTGTATTTTGGTTGGCGCAGGGAACAATGTTCTGGGCGTTGTTTGTCGTCGGACACGACTGCGGTCACGGTTCTTTTTCCAGAAAAAAATGGATAAATAACCTGATTGGGCATTTGGCACACATTCCCATCCTCGTGCCGTATCATGGGTGGCGTATCAGCCACCGAACTCACCACAAAAATACCGGCAACATTGACACGGATGAAAGCTGGTATCCCGTTACAGAAAGCCAGTATCGGGAGATGCCCGCGTATGAAAAATTTGTCCGCTTTAATGCCTTAGCCTTACTGGTGGCTTATCCGTTGTACTTGTTTAAAG
Organism: Trichocoleus sp. DQ-U1; assembly: GCF_039961925.1. NCBI lineage: Bacteria > Bacillati > Cyanobacteriota > Cyanophyceae > Leptolyngbyales > Trichocoleusaceae > Trichocoleus > Trichocoleus sp. DQ-U1. The sequence goes on from NZ_JAMPKB010000002.1 coordinate 104,426, forward strand.
GGACTCCTGGAAAGCCTGGTTCTCATTTTCTCCCCAGTAACCCTGTGTTTCGACCCTCAGAAAAATGGGATGTCATCACTAGCGCCACCCTCTGGACGCTGATGCTGGGTTGCTTAGGCTGGTTAACTTATCAGTGGGGCTGGATGTGGCTGGTCAAATATTATGTAGGCCCCTACGAGGTTTTTGTCGTCTGGCTAGCATTGGTAACATTTCTGCACCACACCGACCCGGATATTCCTTGGTATCGTGGCAAAGACTGGTATTTTCTCAAGGGTGCCTTATCTACGATTGACCACGATTATGGGTTTATCAATAATATTCACCATAATATTGGCACCCATGTAGCTCATCACATATTCCTCAGCATTCCTCACTACCACCTGAAGACAGCAACTGAGGCGATTAAACCTATTTTGGGCAATTACTACCGAAAATCCAATCGGTCAGTTTTCCAAGCCTTCCTACGCTCTAACCCTTCCTGTCATTTTGTAACGGATACAGGGGCGAAGGTTTACTACAAATCTAAAAAAGAACTCCAAAAAGACTAATACAGTCATTTCCTGAGTTCGCAGTAGAGGCGCAAAGTTTTGCGCCTCTACTTGATTAAAATTTTGATGGTTTGATTCCCAATGCGCTCAACCCTTGCCTCTATGGTAAATGAACCCTTCGCGGCAAGCCTGACAGACTGCGACCCCCATTAACCAGGAATATTCAGATAAAAGTGGAGAGCGAATTAAAACTGTAAACTTATGTTAAGTTCAGTTTTCGCTTTTCATCATGAATTCTCGTCGCATCTTCCTCAATACTCTATTCGCAAGTTTTTTCGCCCTCATCACCTGGTTAAGCATTACACCATCAGCGGCTGCACTCGGCGGCAAGCTGCCCGCAGTAAATCAATCGGCTCCAGAGTTTACCCTGCCAACAAATACCGGCGATGGCGAAGTCTCCCTCTCCGATTACCGGGGTAAATGGGTGGTTCTCTACTTTTATCCCCAAGACTTCACCTCTGGTTGCACTCTAGAAGCCCGCAGATTTCAGCAAGACTTGCCGAAATACCTGGATAAAAATACTCAAATTATTGGCGTCAGTGCTGATTCTGTTGATTCTCATGCCAAGTTCTGCGATTCAGAAAAGCTGAAGTTTCCACTGCTGGCTGATACAGATGGCAAGGTGAGCAAAGCTTACGGTTCTTGGATTGGATTTGTCTCCATGCGCCATACCTTCATTGTCGATCCACAGGGAGTGCTACGCGAGACATTTACAGGGATCAATCCTGCAATTCACAGTAGCGAGGTTTTGGTACGTCTCAATGAATTGCAGGCAGCATCCTAAAGCGGCTAATAACTCAGCAAAGCCATGAAAATCAACATCATTTGTGCAAGCTGGTCATAGAGCATCGGCAATAAGTTCTTGTCAGTATTCCCGATTGGCTCATGCACATTCAAGAGGATTGCTAGATTAGCAAAAAATATAAATAACAAAATTCCTGATGGATGTTTGTCTCCACCAGGAATTCTTAAAGTTGTTTCTAAAACGTAGTTGTCAATGTTACGTAACTACGGCGAAACTTGTGTTGTACTTTACCGACGATAAGTAGAAGAAGTGGCTTCATTTGGGTCACGGTAAGCTACACGGTCGTCGTGTTTACGACCAGCTAAACCAGCTAAACCAGCTAAACCCAGCAGTCCTAACCAACCCCAATTAGAATCGCGATCGCCTTCATAATCGGCGTTGTTTACGCCTTGACTCGGAGCAGTGGTGGTGGTGTCGGGAGCTGTATTGGTGGTACCGGGAGCTGAATTATCGGTCTGGGCGGAAGCAGGTAGGGTCATGGGAACCAAAGCGACGCTAGCTGCAAGAACACCAGCACTCACCAATTTGGACAAGTTTGAATTTTTCATGTTTAAATCTCCTGTTCTTATGTTTCCAATCGATGGATTTCCAACAGGACGACATCCAGCAAATTGGTTTTAAAAGTGACGGACAGACAATAAATGTCTACGAACAAGCTGTCAATCAGCTTTAGCGGCGATAAGTAGAGGAACCGACTTCGTTGGGGTCGCGGTAAGCGGTCGTTTCGTGATTCTTACGACCGGCAAGACCTGCCAAACCAGCTAAGCCCAACAATCCTAACCAACCCCAATCAAAACCGCGATCGCCTTCAGTATTTGTATTTGTATTGTCTACGCCTTGGCTAGGAGCTGTATTGGTGGTACCGGGAGATGTAGTCGTATCAGTCTGGGCAGAAGCAGGTAGGGTCATGGGAACCAGAGCGACGCTAGCTGCAAGAACACCAGCACTCATTAGTTTAGACAAGTTTGAATTTTTCATGGGTGAATCTCCTCTTTTGTTACTCTTAATTTATACGAGTATCAAGAGAATCCAAATCCCTCTATAGCTGGAAACTCCTGCTTGTGTTTGTTATCACTCAAGAGATAGAAAAAGCCTTTTACAGGAGATGAATATATACGGCTAAAGCCGTATATACATTTCTGTAAATTTTATTTCTTGTCTCCTAGGTGTCGTTGTAGCTGCCTGAGAGTTTGATACATCTCTGGAAGACGATGGTAGATGGCTGCTGCTTTTAGGAATACTTTGTGGGGAATTGCTGGGACGCCAGTAACAATGGCACCAGGTTCAATATCATTGTGGATGCCTGCTTTGGCGGTCGCGATCGCGCCATCTCCAATATGTGCTTGATTGGCAATCCCTACCTGTCCGGCTAACAGCACGCGATTGCCGACGGTAACGCCCCCTGCCATCCCCACCTGTCCGGCTAAGGCGCAGTTAGAGCCTACCTTACAGCCGTGACCGATATGCACCAAGTTATCAATTTTGGTGTTGTGGGCAACGCGGGTTTCTCCCACAGCGGGGCGGTCAATGGTGCTATTGCAACCCACTTCGACGCCATCTTCCAGAACAGTGTAGCCAGACTGCTCCATTTTGAACCAGCCAGTCGGGGTGGGGACAAACCCAAAGCCTTCCGCACCGAGGACGGCACCGCTATGAATGACGCAATCTGCGCCGATCCGGGTGCGTTCGTGAATGGAACAATTAGCGTGTAATACCGTGCGATCGCCTATCTGCACGTTTGGATAGATGACTACATTCGGGTGAATGATGACAGCATTTCCAATCTCTGTACCCGCCTCAATGACTGCATGAGCGCCGATGTAAACATCTTGACCAATTTTGGCGTCGGGATGAATGACTGCGGTGGGATGGATTCCAGGCGCTGGACGGAAGGGTTTATAGAAAAGAGCGATCGCGGCGGCAAACATTAATCGCGGATCGGATACCGCAATCCAGGCAATTCCCCGCTCAGATGCTTGTGCTTGTAGCTTTTCATCCGGCGGTAAAATTAAGGCACTGGCAAAGGTTTTTCCCACAAAAGCCGCAAATTTCGCGCCCTCTATGTAGCTGAGTGTGCCAATGGCAGCCTCATCGACGGGTGCTACTCCCGTAATTTCCGGGTTGCAATCTGTATTTGAGGTCAAACTATTGCAGGCGGCAGTAGTACCCAGTTTTTCGACAATTTCGTGAAATTTCATCGGCATATTCATGGACAACTGTAAATGAATTGGCAGCTATACAAGAGATTCATCAAGTATTCGCACCGCCAAGACACAATTAAAAATTAAATTTTTGGGTTTTTAATTTTTAATTTTTAATTTTTAATTTCTTCGTTGCCCATTGCCTGACCCGCTAAGTAAGCAGTCGTCCAGGCACTCTGAAAGTTAAAGCCACCCGTGACGCCGTCAATATCGAGGATTTCTCCGGCAAAGTACAGCCCCGGACAGATGCGGCTTTCCATTGTCTTAAAGTTCACTTCCTTTAAGTTGACGCCGCCACAGGTAACGAATTCTTCCTTAAAGACACCCTTCCCCTGAATTTGGTACTTACCCTCGGAAAGTTCTTGAATTAGCTGATTGAGAACTTTATTAGATAATTCCGCCCAACGCTGTTCCCCACTAATCCCCACAGCAGCAATTAAACTCTGCCAGAGGCGTCGAGGTAAGGGCAGCGGACAATTGGTAGAAATGGCGCGTTGGGGCAATTGGGACTTGACCGCCAAAAGCATTTCCCGCAGCTTTTCCGGGTTGTACTGGGGTAGCCAATTAATTTGCAACGTCGTTCGATAATTGCAATCGTGCAGCATTCTAGCCGCCCAAGCCGACAGTTTCAAGGCAGCAGGGCCACTCAAACCCCAGTGGGTAATCAGTAATGGTCCGATTTGTTCTAACTGAGTTTTACCGACACCTAAACGCAGCCGCGCACTTTCCACGCTGACTCCGGCTAAATCTTGCAACCGGGGGTCGGAAATCGTAAAGGTGAATAGAGAGGGAACGGGTGGTTCAATCGTGTGTCCTAAAGTTTTTGCCCAGCGGTAGCCTTGGGGATTGCTGCCGGTAGCGAGGAGAATGCGATCGCACTTGAAGATCTCTCCTGACTTCAACTGGATCTCAAAGCCGGTGTCGAGTGGTTGATTCAATGAAGTCACTTGCCGGAAAATCTTATCAACAGGTGTTCCCCTGCGAATCTGCACTCCAGATGCCCTTGCTGCCTCAAACAGACAATCCACAATAGTTTCGGAACTATCTGTAATTGGAAACATCCGTCCATCCGGTTCAGTTTTCAATTGGACGCCGCGATCGCTAAACCAAACGACTGTATCTTTAGCTTGGAAACGACTAAAAGCCCCCCGAAGTGCTTTCCCGCCTCTGGGGTAATATTGCACTAAACCAGCCGGGTCAAAGCAAGCATGAGTAACATTGCATCGCCCGCCGCCAGAAATCCGAACTTTAGATAAGGGTTGTCGTCCTGCTTCTAACAAAATTACTTGCGCCTGGGGATAAGTTTCGGCACAGGTAATTGCACCAAAAAACCCCGCTGCCCCACCGCCAATCACTACTACTTTTAAAGGTTGCACAATCAAGCTATTGCCGATTTTACGGAATATTTTCCGTACAGATGCGATATCATCTCCCTACCCGTCGTATGGTTCAAAATCCCCTTTTGTGGCTCCACACGTAGGACATACCCAGTCTTCCGGGATATCTTCAAATGCCGTACCCGGTTGGATACCGCTATCTGGGTCGCCTTGTTGTGGGTCGTAGATGTAGTTGCAAACTGTACATATATACTTCTTCATTATCGCTCCTTAACATTTGCCTCTACATAATACTAAAAGCCGACGTAATCGAAATTACATCGGCTTTTGCAGAACCCATTGTTCATCTTCGAGAAACTTAAGTTTTGAGCCAAGGACTATCGCTGAATGGCACTCGCCTTAAGCCGAATCAAAAGTTTTGAAACCCACGCCAGCAGGTTAATTCTCTTGTAGTGTAGACGCACTTTCAACCGCCCAGTTGCTAGAGCTTTGCTTTAGCCTTCGACCAAAAGCCGTGTTCATCTTGTTCAAATTGTTCAGAAACAACATCCCAGGCATGATGTTCGGCTTTGGATTCATCGCCAGAGTCTTCTAGCGCTTTGTTGTAATTGGCGATAAATGTCCTTTGAGCATCCTCTGAGAGGTGAGAACGAACTTCCGGGGACAAATCGCTAGGACTTTCCAGTTTCCCAGCGCGTTTGCGGGGTAATGTGGTTTCGCTGGTATGCACTTCTTCGCCACCAGCACTTTCTAGCAGCAGCTGAATTTCACCGGATTGATTAGCAGAGACTTCTACAACTACCAGAAAATCTCCGGTTTCGACGCGAGTTTGATAAATGGCAGCTTTGTCTTCTGGCATTCCCAAAGCGACCAAAGCAGAGACTAAACCAGCGCCCGCTGCACCCGCTAAAGCACCACTTGCTGCACCCAGCAACGCCGCACCAATGGGTCCTGCCGCGACGACTGAACCCACAAAAGGAATGAACAGCACTCCCACACCAGTCAGCAAGCCAAGGGCTGAACCAAACAAGGAACCAAAGATGCCGCCGCTTCTCAGCCCGCCTAAAATCACATCTTTTTTGGTGATGAATCCAGCAATGCGAGTTTCGGAATGAAAGTTTTTGCCGATTACTGAAATATCGTCGCGGGAAATCCCCCGATCGAGCAAGCGGTGAATCACTTTCTCAATTTGTTCGCGCTCTTTGAAAACGGCTGAGATACTGCGTTCTACTGTGGAAACACTTGGCTGTGTAGTTGGGTTTGTCGCGGTCATTCACTTCTCCTGAAATTTGTTTTTTAATTCTTGTTAATTTCTCTTGGAGAATAGCGAACATGACAATTCCAGCGAATCGCCCCGAAGGTTGATATTAAATGTATTTAAAGATACTAAATGACTTAACAAACTTTGAAAAAGAAAGCAATTATCGGCGAGTGCGCTGAACGCCGTAAGTAATCCCACTCGCAATTGAAAGCAAAATTAATATCCAGATAACGCCGCCAGGGATGAACGTGAGAATTCCAAATCCTCGCAACAGATACACCGCAATTGTCAGCCCTACAACACTGGCAAAAATAGAAGAAATCAGGGTTTCAGGGTTAGGAGTTTGGCTCACAGACTCGACCAAATAAATGGTTAAAACAGAATATTGCCATCGGCTACGTCCGCCCAAGCTGCAAATGCCGCCGAGGATACCAGCAACCAAGGTAAAGAGAACTAACGCCCAGATGACGTAGTCAGGAAGCTGCTTCAGAACGCCCGATCCTTTCAGCACCACGATAATCGCTGTAATCACTAAAGCAATGCCAGCGATACAACAAAATTGCGGTGCCTGGGTTGGGAGAGCAACTCACGTTCCTTGGCTCCTGACATGCTTGAGGAATTATGGTCATCATTGTTACATACTGAGTTGCTGAAACAGCGATGTAGGATCAAATTAGGAGATTAGCCAACATACCTTGCCTTCCACGTCCGAGACAACCTGTGTTAGCTTGACATCGAATTACTATTGATTGAGGAGTAGCTGAGTCAGTATGAGTATACTTTTTCCGTCGGACTCGATGGATGCCGCCTCAGACTTGTCGCTGAGCAAGAGATACTCAACGGCGCTTTTGCAAGGTGAGATTTTGATAGAAACGCAATTGCGTTCTACGTGGGGGGGTGCTGTTACTGCCCAAATGTATTTGCCAATCGAGCGATCGCGCGTTTGGCAACAAGTGACAGACTATCCCCGTTGGGTGCAATATTTCCCAGATGTTACTCACTCTGAGGTACTGCACTCCAACGTCTCCTCGCCTGTTGGCTTACCGGAAGGGACGAGTTCCAAGAGTGTTTACCAAGTTGCCACGAAAACTTTCCTGTTTCTCAGTCTTCAGGTTGAGGCTTACCTGAGGGTATCTGAGATCGTGCAGCAGGAAATTCATTTTCGCTTGGAAAAAGGTACTTTTACCGATTTCTGTGCTGACTTAAGTTTGCAAGATTACGAGAATGGTACTTTGCTCACCTATACAGTAAAAGCAACGCCCAATATCCCAGTGCCGTCAATTTTCATCGAACAGGCAATGCAGCTAGAACTGCCTGTGAATATGCGAACTATGCGCCAGGTGATGTGCGGCAGTTAAAAGAGGCGATCGCGTTTAATTCCAAATGCACCTGGATGATCGGGGATAACGATACCAGGCAGAATCCTTCATCGGATATCTGTCTGGTATAAATTAGCACTGTTTAAGTCAGCCCCAAGCAAGTTGGCATTTTTCAGCTTGGCACCTGTCAAGTTTGCAAATCTCAAAGTCGCTTTTTGCAGGTCAGCACCTTCTAAGTTGGCATCCGTTAAGCGCGTAAATCTTAGGATGGCATTTTGTAAGTTAGCGTTTCTGAGCTGGGCGCGATCTAAGTCCGCTACGTATAAGTTAGCACCAGCCAGATTGGCTCCGGTTAGGTTGGCTTTCCTTAAGTTAGCCCGTTGCAGGTTCGCTTCTCTCAAGTCGGCACCGCTTAAATCAGCACCGGAAAGGTCGCACCCTACGCATTCTTTCGTTTCCAGCAATCGTTTGACGTGCCCCATATTTGCCGCTTGTACGGGCGTCGCCAGCGATAGCGGCACCGATAAAGCGGCGGCAACCAGTATTGTGAGTTTCATGACGTTTTTCGCCTCCTAAGCTTATTATCCAGCGAGGCGTTATCTCTGAGGAGAAAGAAAACCGCCACATTTGTCTATCCAATTGGGTTGGTTGAATCGTTTAAAACTGTTTGTTATATGACGTTTGCAATAAACCTTGAAAATTTAATAAATTTTTAATACTAAGAATACAAACAAAAGTTTCGGTTATCAAAAGCTAAAAGATTTATAAATTCGTTACGCTTCTTGACGATTTGGTGTAATTTTAAATAAGGAAAAATATCTTAAAATCTATACAAAGGTGGATTGCTTGCAGTCCAGATGAAGGGAAAAAAAGGAACCCTTTAAAAATGCGGTTAGGAATTGGTAAATCCTTTTGATTAAAGGAAGTTTATAAACCCATCCTCAGACGCGAGGCGATCTAATTGCGGCAAGTTTTAATTAACTTACTTCGCAATACAGTCAAGTTTACAGAAATCGGCGTTATAACTTTCAAAGTGGGCTACCAAACGGAGAGAACCCAGTTTCAGGTGGAAGATAGAGGAATTGGTATTGCACCGGATGCAAAAGGAACGGGATTAAAATTGGCAATTCGCTGTCAATTAGTTCAACTGATGAGTGGCGTATTCAAGGTCAAGAGTACCCTCCGCCTGCCAAAGAAATCGCAGACTTGCTCGATCTAGGCAAGGAAAGACGATTTTAGAGGCGTCGTAGAGCGATCGCTTACCTTGAGGCCTTGGATCGGCAGTTGATGCCGTATACTACCCATTTTGTCAATTCGCTAAAGTCTTAAAAAGAAACAAGTCTTATAGTTTATTCAAGAATTTAAGAGGTATGAATGAGTGTTGATACGGTTGAAAAAGGAGTTATCTTAATCGTTGATGACACTCCTACCAATTTGGGAATGCTGTTCGATTTCCTGGCTCATTCCGGCTTCCAAGTTTTAGTGGCTGAAGATGGCGAAAGTGCAATTGAAAGTGCCGATTATGCTTCACCCGACCTAATTTTGTTAGATGTACTCATGCCCGGAATAGATGGGTTTGAAACTTGCCGCCGCCTAAAAGCGAATCAAGTAACTCAAGATATTCCCGTAATTTTTATGACCGCGCTGAGTGAGACAGTGGATAAGGTCAAAGGGTTGAATCTTGGGGCGGTAGATTACATTACTAAACCGCTCCAGCATGAAGAAGTTTTAGCCCGTGTCAGCATCCACCTGCGCCTGCGTTGCTTGACCAAAAAACTGATAGACCAAAATATACGTTTAGAACAGGAGATATGCGAACGCAAACAAGCAGAAGCAGAACGAGAGCAAGCATTTATAGCGCTCCAGGAAAGCGAAGCTCGATTTAGATGCTTGGTTGAATCGAATATCATTGGGATTATTTTCGCAGATTTTCGGGGCAATATTACCGAAGCGAATGATGCCTTTCTACAGATGGTGGGATATGAGCGGGAGGAACTGCCAACGGGAGGTTTGCGTTGGCATGAAATTACTCCGCCCGAATATCGCCATTTAGACGAAGACGCGCTCGCACAATTCCTCAGTTCTGGCAATTGTACTCCCTACGAGAAAGAATTTATTTCCAAAGATGGTCGTCGCGTTCCAGTGATGATTGGTGCAGCGCTGATGGAACCATCTCAACCAAACGTTGTCGGTTTTGTCCTTGACATCACCGAGCGCAAACAGGCAGATCGGAAAATCCAAGAACAAGCGGCTTTGCTTGATATTACAACCGATGCAATTCTCGTCCGAGACCTGAACAACCAAATCCTATTTTGGAACAAAGGGGCTGAACGTTTGTACGGATGGAAGACAGAAGAAGTTTTTGGTAAGAATGCTAATCAACTTTTATACAAGGAAATTTCACCACAACTCCAAAAAAATCAGAATATTCTTGCCCAAGAAAACGAGTGGCAGGGTGAATTGCATCAAGTCACAAAAGACGGGAAAAATATTATCGTTGCAAGTCGCTGGACTCTCGTTCGGGATGAAGAAGAACAACCCAAATTTATCTTAACTGTTAATACCGATATTACAGAGAGGAAACAACTCGAAGCCCAGTTTCTTCGGGCACAGCGCATGGAGAGTATCGGCACTCTGGCAAGCGGGATTGCCCACGATCTCAACAATGCCCTAGCGCCTGTATTAATGTCTGTTCAAATCTTGGAACACAAACTTCAAGATGAGCAGAGCCGGCGAATCCTAAAAACACTAGAAACCAATACTCAACGAAGTGCCGATCTCGTTAAACAAGTGCTGTCATTTGTGCGAGGAGTCGAAGGGAAGCGAACCACCTTGCAAGTAAGGCACATTATTAAAGAAATTGAGCAGATTGTTAAACAGACGTTTTCTAGAGCGATTGAAATCCGCACCGATATCCCCATGCTCGATCTTTGGACTATTTCTGGGGATGCAACTCAGCTGCACCAAGTATTGATGAATCTCTGCGTAAATGCTAGGGATGCCATGCCAAATGGGGGAACTTTAGAGCTTGGTGCCAGGAATCTATGGGTTGATGAACACTATGTCCGGATGAATCTTGACGCTAAGGTTGGCCCTTACGTTGTCATTACTGTATCCGATACAGGGATGGGAATCTCAAGGGAAATAATCGATAGAATCTTTGAGCCATTTTTCACCACAAAAGAGATAGGACAAGGTACTGGCTTAGGTCTTTCAACGGTGATGGGTATCGTTAAAAGTCACGGTGGATTTGTGCAGGTACTTAGCGAAGTGGGGCAAGGAACGCAGTTTTATATTTACTTACCCGTAACGCAGGCAACGATACCAGATGAGACGAAAAGCTTGCCTCATGAATTGCCTAGAGGACAAGGAGAATTAATTCTCGTTGTTGATGATGAATATTCAATTCGAGAGCTTACGAAAATTTCTCTAGAAACCTATAATTACAAGGTTTTAACCGCTACTGATGGAGTGGAGGCATTGGTGCTATATGCAGAACACAAGCAAGATATTAACGCTGTATTAGTCGATATGATGATGCCAGCTATGGATGGTATAACGACTATCCGGGCTTTGCAAAAAATCAATCCACAGGTCAAGATTATTGCAGTTAGCGGCCTTACATCTAATTACCAGATAACTGAAATCGCTGGTAATAACGTCAAAACATTTTTACCAAAGCCCTACACGTCAGAGGAATTGTTGAAAAATATACAGGTGGTTCTTGGTAAAAATTAGAAAGTTTTGTTTTTCTATGAGTGGTAGCGTTTCAGATACCCGACTTTTTAAAAAAGTCGAGTATCTCGCCTTCACGTTGCAGCTCAATTTTATCTAATGCCCAAAGAATGGACTAGAAGCGATCGCGCTTAACATCAGTTCTCGCCCAGTTAATCGCACCGCCAAATCTTGATAGTCTTGTCCTCGCTGCCACTGACTAAAGTCTGCCCATCCGGGCTAAAAGCAACTGAATAAACCAAATTTGAATGCCCTCTGAGGGTGTGAATCAGCTTACCACTGTCAATCGACCAATTCTGAATGGTGTTGTCTCCACTACCACTGGCAAGAGTCTGCCCATCCGGACTAAAAGCGACGGAACAAATTGAATTTGAATATCCAGTGAGGCTGTGAATTAGCTTACCAGTCTCCAAGTGCCAAAGCTTGATAGTCTTATCTCCACTACCACTGGCAAGAGTCTGCCCATCCGGACTAAAAGCAACAGAATAAACCCGGCTTAAATGCCCTGTGAGAGTCTGAATCAGCTTGCCACTGCCCACCGGCCACAGCTTGATAGTGTAATCCTGACTGCAACTGGCAAGACTTTGCCCGTCCGGACTAAAGGCAACGGAAAAAATATAGTCTAAGTGCCCCGTAAAATCGCGAATCAGCTTGCCACTGCCCACCTGCCACAGCTTCATGGTTTTGTCCCCACTACCACTAGCTAGAGTCTGCCCATCCGGACTAAAAACAACAGAATGAACCCACCTTGAATGCCCCGTGAAAGTGCGAATCAGCTTGCCACTGTCCACCTGCCACAGTTTAATGGTGCTGTCTCCACTACCACTAGCTAGAGTCTGCCCATCTGGACTGATAGCTATAGAACGAACCCAACTTGAATGCCCGGTGAGAGTATGAATCAGCTTGCCACTGTCCACCTGCCACAGCTTAATGGTTTTGTCATTGCTGCCACTGGCAAGAGTCTGCCCATTCGGACTGATAGCTATAGAACGAACCCAGCTTGAATGCCCTATGAGGGTGTGGACACATCTCCAATTCTGAGATTTTGGCGGTGGTGGGGTAGATACAGCATTTAAGTCTTTCAAAACTTCAGCGGCTGATTGATAGCGTTCTTTCACATAATCTTTCAGCAACTTATCCAAAACTTGACTCAGTTGGCTGCTGACATTTTTCCCTTTTTCCCTCAGATGCTCTTTCCATAGCCAGCAGCCCTCTAATGGATCGTAAAGTTCATCAAGTTCGGTTGCTGTCAGCAGATGAATGCAGGTAACGCCTAAACTGTATAAGTCACTGGCTGGATAAGCTTTACCGCTGCGAAATTGCTCGATGGGTGCGTAGCCTTCTGTGCCAGCTTTCGTGCCTGTTTTAGTTAAACCAGTGCCAACGGTCAATTGCTTGGAAATGCCGAAATCAATTAGGACGAATTTGCCATCTCTTTTACGTTTTATAATATTCGTCGGCTTGATATCCCGGTGAATCACCTGATGTTCGTGGACAAATTGCAACACCGGCAATAAATCATTTAATAAATCTCGAATTTGCTCTTCTGTGAATGCTTGCTGTAGTTCCAAGTTTTGACCTAATTCCTGCCCCTCGATATATTGCTGTACCAGATACAGGCGTTTATCTTGCTCGAAATAGGCAAATAAACTAGGAATTTGTGGATGTTGTTCTCCCAGTTGCAGTAATTGCCTCGCTTCTTGCTCAAATAGCTGGGTTGCCTTCTGCATTGCTGCTGAATTGCCTTGAATTTCTGGCACTGGCAAAAATTGCTTAATTACACAAGCAGCTTTCAGCCTGTCTGCATCTTCAGCCAAGAAAGTTCTGCCAAAACCACCCTCCCCTATGGGCGCGATCGCGCGGTATCGATCCTTGAGCAGTAACTTCGTTCCGCAACTTGTACAAAAGTTTGTGCCAACAGGGTTTTGAGGCTTGTTGCAACCTGAATTCAGGCAATAGCTCATAGACAGAAAATCGGCAGATTGCGTCTATGATAAAGCTTTTTGTGGAGCGGACATCTCTCCTGTATATAATTACTCATAATTTTAGAAAAGATAAACATTCCCTCAATTCTTGATTTTATGGAATCTGTACATTTTCTGCTTGTAAATGACCAATCAATTTCACTTGAACAGGCTCTAAAATATCTGCGATCTTCTGGTAAACTCACTTCCTTTATTGGAGAAATCCTCCGTCAGTACGTTATAAATCAACAACTGCAAACACTCAAACTTGATATTAGCTTGGCGGCAATTGAGCAAGCAGTGATTGATTTTCGGTTGCACCGAAATCTAGCAGATCCCAAGAGTTTCCAAGAATGGCTTGTTCGCAGTGGAATCGACTACGAAACATTCCACAATCAGGTAAAATCTGGTTTTCAGCTCACCAAGCTCAAAACTCAGATTGCAGAGCCGAAACTGCAAGAATATTTCATTGAACGCAAGCTATTCCTGGATCGGGTTGTACTCTCTCGTCTTGTGGTAGCCCAACAAGAATTAGCTGAAGAATTATATAGCCAAATTGAAGAGGGAGCCAGCTTTGAACAATTAGCGCAAGAGTATTCTCTCACAGACGATCGAATTGTAAATGGAATGATGGGGCCAGTCAGCCGAGGAACGCTTCCAGACCAAATCCGAGCCGCGATTGATACCGCGAGTCCAGGGCGGTTATTAGAGCCATTAAAACTCGAAGAACGTTGGGCTTTGTTTCGAGTTGAGAAATTCCTGCCAGCTTCGTTAGAAGATAGTCAGCTAAAGGAAGCACTACAGAATGAACTTTTTGAGCAATGGCTAGCACAGAAAATTCAAAACTTAACGGTGAAACTGCAAATCAGTTGAGTAGTGTTGAACTCGCTAAAATTTTGCCTGGGAATATTCCACCTCTGAGCTTGCTGACATCAGAACAGCAAGCGAAATTCCAAACGCAAGCCGAAATTCGTTCCTACAAGTTGGGGGAAAAAATTTGGTCTACAGATCGTCCGGGCGACCAGTTTTTAATTCTGTCTGGAAAAGTGCGTTTGCGGGAAGAAGGAGGGGCGAAACCGCTAACCACTTTGACCGAGGGAGATTGGTTCGGTGATTTGCAGCAATTTCTGGGATTCAAAGCGATCGCTTCTAGCAAAGAAGTTGTGGTAGTGCGCTGGGATACTGCGTTATGGCATGAAGCTTCCTCTCCAGAACTGGATAGCTTCTGGAAGCAATCTAGCGGCGTCAAGTCTAACTACGAAGAGGCAACGATAGAAACCGAACGCAGGATATCTGTAAGTAATTATCCGTTTATTTCTAGCCTTAACTCAGCGGCAGCTTGCTTAACGATGGTGGCGCAATACTTACAAAATCCAGCTTCTCTAGAGTGGATACAACGTCAGTTGCGGGGACAACGCCCGAAACAGCTTGTAGAAGCCAGTGAGAAAATAGGGCTACATCTGCGATGCTTGGTAGTATCTGGGCGCGAATTGCAGCAGCTATCTTTTCCAGCTTTGCTGCATTGGAACCAGGAACATTGGGTGGTGGTATACGAGGTAAAAGGCGATCGCATTATCATCGCTAACCCCCTCAACCCCAGCCAAACTTGCGAAAGTATTCCTCTTTCTTCACTTGAAGCTGCTTGGGATGGGCAACTGTGGCAAGTTGAACTAATTCAGCAACAAGACAAATTTAACCTTAGTTGGTTTTTACCGGCAGTTTGGCGTTACCGGGGTTTACTCGGAGAAGTGCTGGTTGCGTCTTTCACGTTGCAGCTGTTGGGTTTAGCAACGCCAATCATTACTCAGGTAATTATTGACAAGGTGATGGTGCAGGAAAGTCTGCCAACTTTGGACGTGATGGCGATCGCGCTTTTGAGCGTTGCTATCTTTGAGGCGATTCTGGGTATCTTACGGCTATTTATCTTTACTCACACTGCACGACGCTTAGACCTTAGTTTATCCGCTCAATTGTTTCGCCACTTGATGCGGCTACCTTTGGCTTATTTTGAGTCTCGCCGCGTTGGAGATACGGTAGCGCGAGTACAAGAACTGGAAAATATTCGCCAATTTCTCACCGGAACGGCGTTAACTGTCATCTTAGATAGCGTCTTTGCTGTTATCTACCTGGCGCTGATGTTTTATTACAATGTCAAGCTTACCTTCGTTGCCTTGGCAGTGATTCCGCTATTTGCAATGTTGACATTGGTGGCGACGCCGATTCTCCGGAACTGGTTGAATGAAACCTTTAACCGCAGTGCGGATAGCCAATCGTTTCTTGTAGAGACGGTGACGGGAATCCATGCAGTGAAGGCTCATGCAGCCGAAGGAACCGCACGCGATCGCTGGGAAGGTTTATTTGCCCGTTTCATCCGCACCGGCTTTAAAGCTTCTACCACCTCCAATATTAGTAACAATATCGGTGACTTTCTGACTAATTTTTCCAACTTACTCATTCTCTGGTTTGGAGCTGCGCTAGTCATCAACCATCAGCTCACAATTGGTCAGCTAGTTGCTTTTCAAATGCTGGCGGGAAGAATGACTGGGCCACTTTTACGGTTAGTGCAATTGTGGCAAAATCTCCAACAAGTGTTACTTTCTGTAGACCGAATTGGAGATATTCTCAACGTAGCCCCCGAAGCCGAACCCGGATCGGGTCTAGTTCTTCCCACTCTGAAAGGGAAAGTTACCTTCGATCGGGTTTTCTTCCGCTATCAATCCAATCAAGAACCAATCCTGCGAGGAATTACCTTCACCGTTCAACCGGGAATGTTTGTCGGCATTGTCGGGCGAAGTGGCTCTGGGAAAAGTACCCTTTCTAAGCTTTTGCAACGACTTTACCCAGTTGAATCAGGTCGCATTTTTATTGATGGGTTTGATATTAAAAGTGCTGATTTAGCATCCTTGCGCCAACAAATCAGTGTAGTTCTCCAAGAAGATTTTCTTTTTAACGGTTCTATCTTAGAAAATATTACTTTAGGTAATTCAGATATTAGTACCGAACAAGTCGTAGAAGCCGCACGATTAGCCGTCGCCGATGACTTTATCAGCGAACTCAGCCACGGTTACGAGAATAATGTTGGAGAACGAGGCACTGCTTTATCTGGCGGTCAGCGTCAGCGAATTGCCTTAGCTCGTTTATTCTTATCTCAAGCTCCTATTTTAATTCTCGACGAAGCAACCAGCGCCTTAGATAGCGAAACAGAGCAGCAAGTTTTACAAAATTTACAGGCAATTTCCCAAAACCGTACAGTTTTTATGATTGCCCACAGATTTGAGCCGCTCAAGCGGGCAGATTTGATTTTGGTGCTAGAGAAAGGGGTACTAATCGAACAAGGAACTCATCTAGAATTAATGCAAAAAAAAGGGTTGTATTGGTTGCTTTATCAACGTCAGCAGCCATCTAGTTAAAGACTACTTAAAATCATGCAGTTTCAAGTCAAGTAATTCCCGTAGTAGTCAGACTAAACGAGTGCCATGCTAAGGCAAACAAAATTGCCGCGATCGCGCCAATGAATGTATTGAGAAAATTCACGACTTCGTTGGTAAGCCAACCGTAGCGAGATTGCAGCGTAGCACCGATGACACTTTCTAAATTAGTCGCAATAAACGCTGCTACTATGCACCAAACCACCCCGATGAGATCGATCGCACCAACGCCCCAGCCAACACAAGCGATCGCAACCGATGCCACCACTCCAGCGATTGTCCCTTCTAAAGAGACTGCCCCTTCTGTTCCCCTAGCTACAGGTTGTAAAGTCGTAATCAAAAACGTCCGTTTACCATAAGCTTTCCCGACTTCGCTGGCGGTGGTATCCGAAAGTTTAGTGCTAAAACTCGCTACATAGCCCAGCAGTAAGAAAGGCACCCATTGGGGTTGCTCTAAATAACTCACCAGTAGCGTTCCTAAGGCGCATAGAGTGCCCGTGAGAGCGGAACCCCAGACATTCTCCGGTCCCCGCGCCCCAGAGCGTTTCTCGGCAATTCCTTCGGCTTCTTTTTGAGCCATGCCAATGCGCGTGACGGCAGAGCCTACCAGAAAATAAAACATGACGACTACATATCCCTGCCAGCCGAGGGTACCCCAGATAATGACGCCCAGCGCCCAAGCGTGGAGGAATCCGGCGGGGGTCAGTAACTTTTTAGGGGCGAAATAGGCGATCGCTAACAAAACTGTATTCAATCCCACTGCAACTAACCAGGGATTGACAGAATTAATTGTAGAGAGCATCTGTAAAAATCTTGAATTCATAACACTCTTTCACAATACTCTTGCTCGTGAGAGAGGCGCAAAAAGGAACCGCAGGTGAAGGATGTATCTATCACAGCGAATATCACCTTTAATCGGCGCTTGCGCCACCAGGAAAGCGCCGCAAATAAAGCACAGCACTCAGATATTACCGATGAATCCAACCATATTTCATCTTGCTTTTCCCATCTCCGATGTTGCCCAAGCCAAAGCGTACTACGCCGATGGACTCTGCTGCCAAGTAGGACGTGAAACCCGCGATGCCTTAATTCTGAATCTCTACGGTCATCAGCTGGTAGGTCACGTTAGCAAAGAACCGATTACCCCGCAACGAGGAATTTATCCCCGGCACTTTGGGCTGATTTTTACATCAATGGCTGATTGGGAAAGCTTGCTAGAACGGGCACAACAGCAACAGTTGCACTTTTATCAGCAGCCGAAACATCGCTTTCCCAGTCAACTCACCGAACATCGTACCTTCTTTCTCGAAGATCCGTTTTATAACTTGATGGAGTTCAAATATTACTCTCATGCCGAGGCAATTTTCGGGGTTCGGGAGTATGCCGAGATTGGCGATTCCCATTAGGAGACGCTACGCGATCGCGCTTCAGTGGTTCTAAAAGTGCCTTCTCCACAGCCTTAACCCCCTTAGCATCTGTAATCATCCACGGGTGCAGCAATACTGGCACCTGTAGATTTTGACCGACGGGCATTTCCGAACTATTCGGTGGCAGAATGATTAAATCAAAAGGCGTCCAGATCGAGGTGAAATTCACCTGTTCCAGCATCGCCACATCCCGATTCAAATCTTGTAGAAAAGCGCTATCAGGGCGCATCTGAACGCAGCCAATCCCATTGTGAAAGTAGCCCGCCCACGTTCCGTGGTTGGGTGCTGATATGGTAATAAAACGCTGCACCCGGTTAATACCCCCTAGTCGCTGCACGTAGTAGCGGCTAACGATGCCTCCCATACTGAAGCCGACCAAATCAAATGGTTGGTCGGGTGAAAAGGTCTTGGCAACGTAATCAGCAACCTGCTGTGCTAGAGAGTCCAGACCCATCGCACCATTATTGGGGGTGAGGCTGAGGTCGTATACAGACCAGCCTTGCTGTGCCAGGTAAGGAGCCATTTTATGGAATACAGCAGCCGTATCGTTGATGCCGTGAATTAGCAATACAGGATTGCGCTTAGGGGCACTGTTCATTTTGCCAGGAATTAATCTCATATAATCCCAGCTTAGACACGAGCGATCGCGGCTGGGGTTGGTTTAGGACAGCCTGTCGAGTGGCTGTGGCTTAAAATCTGAGATTAATGTAAATTCTTGCAACAAAAGAGCGTTTTCCAGAGCTAACTGGCTGGGTAACTGTACTTACTAAAACAAAATTTGTAAATTTTTGTAAAGAACTATCTGGGAATCTTGCGTTTGTCCGCCGTAAAACTTCATAATCCGATCTGGATCGCAAATTGCAACGGTAGAAACGCTTTGTCCATATTGTAAAGCGGCTGCTTTCTGAGCTGAGCAGTTGAGCTTATCCTTGGCGATACCAGTCTTGCATCAAAAATAGAATAGCTTGCTCCAATGTTTCGGGAATCAGTCAACATCGTCATTTAAATCTCAGGAGTAATACTAAATGTTTGGTTTTATCAAAAAATTGTTGGGCGGCATTACCGCTTTCATTGGTGGAATTTTTGGCTCTAAGAAATCTGAAGGAAACGAGGCTGCTGCTCTTCCTCGTAAGAAGTCTGGTGGATACTACATGGAGCTAGAAGAGTCCAAAGACGCAAAACCAGCGGCACAAGAGAGCCAGAAGAAGCCAGAACCAGTCAAAGCCCAAACATCAGAATCGAAGAAGCCGGAACCCGCGAAGGCATCTGCATCCGCTTCTAAATCTGCGTCTAATGGACAAAAAGATTCATCGAAGCCTCAAGCAACCCCAGAACTTGTAGGGGCTGCATCCAAGAATTCATCAAACTCTAAAGAAGTCTCAGAACCGAAAGAAATTGCTCAACGGCCCCCAGTAGAGCTAATTCAGACGGCTGAAGGTGTTGAGGCAGTAGTTGCTGAGAAACCAGCAGCACCCATCAACGGCAAGGGTCAAAGCCAATCCGATACCACGTTTGCTCCGAAATACTTGAATCCAATTTCTAGCTCTAATACTCGTCGGCGTCCCGGTCCCAGCATGAGCAACTTCATGGACATGGCGCGTCAGGTGAAAAAATAATCAAAAACTAAAAATTAAAAATTAGCAGGCTTGTTGTCTAATTTTTGATTTGCTTTTTAATTCTTTGACCCTCTGAGGAAAACCAGCCCACTGTACAGTTGGAAAGCTGGATCCCAGAGGGTTTCTTCACGCCGAAATAAGTCGATATGAGACTTGAGACTTTTTAGCATTTCTGTGCGATCTAGCGCAGTTTGAGCAAAATCTGTAAAATCTGCCCAAATCGGCGTCTGAGCCAAATGTCCTTCTAGAAAATGAAGTAAATTGTTCCAATGACTGCGGTTGGTAGCCTGATTGGGTTGAGTCGGCTGTGGATTGAAGGAAATCCCCTGCCCAAACTGGTAGTTGCTATCGCAAAGGCGAAGAATACTGTGTCTGGAAGGAAGATGCAAGTCGATCAATTGGGCATAGTCTTGGGTTTGAGTTTTCCATTGCAGTTGGCGACGAGCATCTTGGTCGATGACTTCGCCAAAGATTGGTAAGAGTCCTTGCACTTGTTGTCTGACTTCTGACCAGTTGAAGGTCAGGGAACCTGTCTGACCGTGTTCGTTCTCGCAAACGACGCTAGGTGGGGAAGCCGAAAGGAAATGGCTGACGCGAAAAACGTTAAGTTTCCGAACATCTGCAAGGTTTGCCCAGAAGTTGGGAATTTCGGCTTGCTGCATCTGTTGACTGTAGAATCGCAGTTCTCCTACCGGACCAGTTCGGTACAACCGCCAGCCGCGACTGGGAAGTTGTAGCCGTGCGGTGTAAGGGTCTATCTGCACGATTCGAGCTAACTGTTGGGCGGCGACCTGTTTCTTTTCAGCGCTAACGGCTTCTAGAACTAAGACGCCTGCTTCTGTGTCTTCTGGGGCGGCGGTGGCTTGAGCGATCGCGTCTCGTCTTTTTTGTTGGGCGATCGCTTCTATACGTCCCAATCCTTGACGAGCTTGAGTCATAATCTTGGGATTGGTGGTTTCCCGTAACAGCTGCCGATAGGCATTTTCTGCCGCCTCCAACTTGCCCGTTTCTTCGTACAGCCGTCCCACATAGAACTGTACTAAAGGATTTTGCGGCATCTGTTTTACCAGATGGTTGAGTAACCAGGCAACGGTTTTATAGTCTTTGCGCTCGAAAGCTTCCGCAAGTTGTTCAAGCATTACAGTAATTAAAAAAATAACAATTAAAAATTAAAAGTTGAAGCATCCTTCATTTCTAATTGTGCATTGAACCGTAGCTTAAATCTCTCTAATTTCTGATTCCCATGCTGCTGCTACCAGAGATAAGGCGACCATTGGGGCGGTGACGGCTCGCAGGACACGACGCCCTAGAGAAACGGGTTGGAAGTCAGCAGCGATCGCTTGTTCAACTTCTGCGGGTGTCCAGCCTCCCTCTGGCCCGATGGCGATGACAATCGTTCCTTGCCCTGGATTCTTCAGTTCATCTGCTGTACCTGAAAAACCTAACTCCCCAGCGCCCTTCCCTTGTAGGGAAAGGGGAGCCGGACTCCCCTCCCCTACAAGGGGAGGGGTTGGGGGAGAGGTAGAGGTTTCTTGCGGGAATAGATGAATCAAGCAATCGAGTAAATGGGGAGAATCTCCACGAGCAACGCAGATATAATTCTTGTCTTTATCCTTGTTTTTTATCGAAGAACAATGACTCTTGAGCGAAGACAAAGCAGCAGAAAAGGAAACGGGTTCTAAAATTGTGGGGACGATTTGACGTTCTGATTGCTCTGCGGCTTCTTGGGCAATTCGCCGCCAGCGTTCGAGTTTCTGGGGACTGGGATTGGGCAGGGTGCGATCGCTCACGACGGGCGCGATCGCTACCACCCCTAGCTCGGTACTGTAGCGCACCACTTCATCAAAGCCGTTTTTTGGCAACGCAACCATTAGGGTTATCGAGCAGGGCAACTCAGTTTGGACGGAAATCGGCTCTAGAAGCTGCCCCTGATTCGCCTCCAGCTTCGCCAGCCACCAGTGCCCTTGTCCATCCATTGCGATAAAGCGATCGCCCTCCCGCAACCGCAACACCCGACTGAGATAATGCTGTTGTTCGGCAGTCAGGATAATTTGCTGGTTTTGAAATTGAGAGGGAGCGATCGCTAATCGTTGCAGCTGAGCCAATCTTTATCTCCCACTAACAGCAGACCTTTCTAATTTTATCGGACGGAACCTTCGTGGGTTTTAATTTGCACTTGGTGAAGGTCTACTGCTTTGGTGCCATCTACTTTGGCAGCAACCGCTTCGACATGGCTCAAAATTGATTGATCGGGTACAGAACCCGTGAGGATAATCGTGCCACCGTCTTGAGCGATTTCAAGAGTGTCAATATTTTTGAGGTTCGGCTCTTGATCAAATGCAGCAGCAACGCGCTTAGCTAATCCGTTAGCATCGTATTCCCCCTCAAAGCCCATGTATTCTGGCAATGTTGGAGGTTTATGCATCCCAGCCTTCTCACGCAACTCCCAATCATACTCACCCGTAAGTCCTGGACTCATTTGTTCTTCGACAGCCTGAGCGTCATGTTTGCTGTCTCCTTCTGAGCTGGTCTTCTGTTGTCCAAATTGCCTTTCTAACCAAGTCATAATTATTGTTTGCCTTCTAAGGATGTTTTATATTTTCTATTACACATCTATCCCAGTTCTGATTACATCCCTCATCAGAAATCAGTCTTCAGATATAGGACAAATTACTGTTTTTTTAGCTAAAAAATAAACCTAGCTTAGGTGCATTTGTCAACTAAAATTCTTTTAATTTAATAATATATATAGCCAGCCTAAATGGTTTCTAAAGGCGAGATACCCGACTTCTCTAAGAAGTCAGGTATCTGAAGTGCTAGCATCTTACAGCTCAAATGAGATTGCTACTATATCACTAATTTAAAATTCAATAAAAAAATTAGACATACAAAATCTATTTTTATTTAGAAATTCTTAAAAAAATAAATTTTAGCAATTATTCAAGCAAAAAAATGACCAGCTATTAGCTTTACAATCTTTAAAGATTTAGATTTTTTTAAAAGTCGTATCAACAACTACGAGGAGTTATTTATTCGGTCAAGAAGATACTGTCGCCAATCCTAAGAAATTGCCGCCCGAATCGGAAAGCCTGTACAGAGGGATGATGCCATAACCAACTTCTCAGACGTGGCATTTCAGGGGGCGAAGTATAGTAAATTCACCCTGTAGGTAGGGTCAGACATCATGCTTGTAGATACGAATTCTAAAAAAATATTGATCGAGTGTGGGCAAAAAACAAGCCAAACCAGCACACTGGAGGGACTCCGCAAGTAATCCCGATAACATTGATGAAAGATTAAAATATTTACAATACATAGCATCTCAATTACATTACCAAGCCAGTAGAGGTGGATTGGTTCCTAAGAATTTTCAAAGTAACCCTGGAAGTTTTAGCTCATAAAGATGGTAACGCTGCCGAAAGAGAGGGGAAATGCTGGAAGAAGACCCTCCAGTAAAAGAATTGGAGTGCAACCCATGCAGACTGAACCGATCGCCGTATTGCTTGTGGAGGATAACCCTGGCGATGCCCGTCTCGTGCGGGAACTGCTGCGGGAAGTCAATGCTCCCCAGATAACGCTGATCCACGTTCAAACGCTCACAGAAGCCCTGGATTGCCTCGTCAGTTCAGAAGGGTTGAACGTTCAGAAGTTGAAGATTGAAAGGTTTAACCAACCAGCGAACCAGCAACCTTTTGAGCTGAAAGGCGATCGCCTCCCACTATCGATCGGGGTGATTTTGTTAGATTTATCGCTGCCAGATGCTCAGGGTTTAGAAACCGTCAGACGAGTCTGCAATGCTGTACCAGAAGTGCCGATTGTGGTGATGTCGGGGCTAGCCGATGAAGCGATCGCACTTTCTGCTGTACAAGAAGGAGCGCAAGACTATCTCGTCAAAGGTCATGCCGACAGCCATCTGCTGCTCCGCACCGTGCGATATGCCATTGAGCGTCAGCGGATGCAGATACGACTCCAACAAACCCAGCGAGCCTTGCAGCAACAACTGGAGCGAGAAGCCTTAGTAAACCGCATCACGACTGCCTTAAATTCTAATCTCGATCCAAAATCAGTCGTTGATGAAATTGTCCGACAGACGGCAGTCCCGATGAGCTGCGATTTCTGCATGGTAGTCCGAGACTTGTCGGAATCAAACCGAGTTTACATTGAAGCGGAGTATTGGCCCCATTTATCAGATGCCGTAAAGCCGATTTCTCAATCGCCCCTACAAGGGACAACCCTGTCCGTAGAAGGCTGGGAAACGGTGCGAAGTGAGTTGCTCGAAAACCGTCCGGTAGCGATCGCAAACACTACTGACTTTTGGTTGACCCCAGCCTACCAAGCGCTTTGCGCGGAAACGAGACCAAGTACGATGCTCTTGGCTCCTATCTTCGTAAGAGAGCAATTCTACGGCTATCTGGTTGTCGGCTCGATCAAGCCGCGTCCGCCGTTCTTAGAATGGGAAATCCAACTGCTGCAACAGTTAGCTGGACAGACAGCGATCGCTCTCTACAATGCCCACGAGCTTGAACAGCTAGAAAGCCTCGTTCAGGAGCGCACTCAGCAACTCGCTCAGGAAAAAACACTGCTGGAAGCCATTCTTGATTCCATTCAAGAGGGAATTACTGTCACTCAACCCGATGGTCAAATCGTGCTGTTAAACCGGGCGGCATTGCAGATATATGGTCTGGTCGGGAATGGTGTTACACCTACCTCCGCTCCAGGCTCTATGCCTCACGTCAAGAATTTTTTAACTAAATTAAAAGTCCGGAACCCAGATGGTTCCCGCCCTCGTCGGTCGGAGTTACCTCTAACAAGGGCACTTCAAGGGGAAGTTTTTACCGATCAGGAGCTGGTGGTACACGGTCTCAATGGAGAGCGCAAGTGGGTGAGTATCAATGGGGCGGCAATCCGCGATGACAGGGGGAAAGTCCTGCTGGCGGTCAATACGACGCGAGACATTACCGAGCGCAAACAAGCAGAAAAGGCACTGCGGGAATCGGAAACCAAGTTCCGGACGCTCTATGAATCAACTAGTGCGGCGGTAATGCTACTCGATGAACAAGGATTTTTCGATTGCAACAGTGCCACCCTACAGCTATTTGGCTGTAATGACTTGGAAGAGTTTTGCGGCAAACATCCCAGCACATTCTCACCACCAACTCAGCCCGATGGTCAAGATTCCCTGAGTCTAGCTTGCGATCGCATTACCACTGCCCTAACAGAAGGCAACTGTCGCTTTGATTGGATTCATCGGAAGTTGGATGGTAAAGATTTTCCGGCAGAGGTGACGCTAACGGCAATCGAGCTGGACAACCGAAAAGTGCTACAAGCGGTCGTGTATGACATTAGCGATCGCATGAACAAAGAAATCGAACTGCGGGAAGCAAAGGAAGCGGCAGAAGCGGGAAGTCGAGCAAAAAGTGAATTCCTTGCCACCATGAGCCACGAACTCCGAACGCCCCTTAACGCCATCTTAGGACTCTCTCACATCCTGCGGCAAGAAATTTTTGGCACAATCAATGAGAAACAGAAAGAGTATGTCACCTGCATTAATAACAGTGGCGAACATCTTCTATCGCTGATTAACGATATTCTTGACCTTTCTAAAGTCGAAGCAGGCAAAGAGAAACTCTGCCCGATGCCAATTATCGTGCCGAATTTGTGCGAATACATCGTTACGATTATGAGGGAACAAGCCTACGAACGAGGGCTACAACTCACCAGTCAAATTGACCCAGAAATTGATGTTTGTGTCGCCGATGAACGACGTCTAAAGCAGATGTTATTGAATCTGCTATCGAATGCAATTAAGTTCACACCATCGGGTCAAGTTTCCCTAATTGTGCAAAAGCAGCCTGGATGCATTGCGTTTACCGTAGCGGATACGGGCATTGGTATTGCCCCTGAGAAGCTGTCATTGTTATTTGAGCCATTTCGCCAATTGGACAGCGGACTGAACCGGCAGTTTGCTGGCACTGGTTTGGGGTTGTCACTGACTCGCAGTTTAGCCCGACTTCATGGTGGAGATGTGACGGTTTCCTCAACCCTAGGAAAAGGCAGTGAGTTTACTCTATATCTGCCCGATATGAGCAATGAATCAGTCTCCATCTATCAGTTTCCAAGCGAGGGGGGCGATTCTTCTTTATTGTCTTCTGGGGTTAACAATGGCGAGTTAAAAGGCGAGTTAAAAGCCGCCGCCAACCCTTTTTCTATCCCTGGCAAAGGACGAATTCTAATTGTGGAAGACGATGAAAATAGTGGGTTGCTGTTGCAAGACTATCTCCAAGTCGTAGGCCATACCGTCGAACATTTGCTTAATGGGACGGATTTCCTCCAGCGAGTGCGAAACTTCCAGCCCGATCTGATTTTGTTGGATGTAAATTTACCCGGTGGATACAGCGGGTTAGATTTACTAAAAGACTTAAAACAGCAGCCGGAACTGGAAAGACTGCCAGTGGTAATGGTGACGGTAAATACAATGGCAGAAGATCGAGACCGTTTTCTAGAGGCTGGTGCTAATGATTATCTCAGCAAGCCGATAGGCATTCCTCAGTTGGAGCTAATTTTGATGAAACATCTCTGAAGAAGGCAAAAAGTAAAAGGCAAAAGCAAGAATTTTGTTTCTAATTCGGAATTTTTAATTCTTTCAGAATTTGCCAAGCTTTGACAAGATTGCCTTGCAGAAGCGTTGCTACGCCATTCAGGGCTTGAAGTTCGGATAAGTTCGGGTTGATGGCAAGAGCCGGTTTCAAAGCTTTCTGGGCGGCGGCGGGATGCCAATCGTACAGATGGACAAAGGCGAGATAGGCATAAGCGTAAGGATTTTGGGAGTCGATCTCAACGACTCGTTCTAAGGCAGCGATCGCACCTTTGACTTGTCGCTTTAGTGCCTTTGACAAAGCCAGCGTGTATGCCCAATCCCGGTTCTGCGGTTCCCGTTGCAGTCGGTATTCCAATGCCGTCAAGGTTTGATTCAGATAGTCTTGAATCGGGTCGTACTGGTTGATGCGCCCAGTTTCTTCAAATATCGACTCTAGAGCTTCTGTCCCTTGGGGTAAGGTAGCCGCTAGAGTCCGCAACTGAGTCAGCAAATCCAATTCAGGTGCGGGTGTGGCGGCGGCAAGGGGTTCAATCTTCAGTGTCACGGGGGGAACCTGTATCGGGTAAGTTTCACCCGTTTGCCGGTTCAGGTAAGTCGCTTCTAGGCGGTAAATTCCAGCCGATATATTTGCTGGCGGCAGCATCGCCATCTGTTCGGTAACTCGAAAGCCATTCGCAGAAAGCTTAGAGGGAAGAACTTTTGGATACAATTCTCCCATGCCAATCCCGTGATCGTGCAGCCATTCAGATTTGGAATTTTCAACTTTGGAATTGTTAACTGTGGAATTTTCAACAATGCGATCGCTCATTCGCCAAGTCAGCAGCACTAACCCAGATTGCAACTGTTCCCAAGAACCAGACCACTCGTAGGTAATCGGTACGGGAATCCCTGGTGGGGCTTGATTAGGCACACTTACCCGTTCTAGGCTGACTTGAGTGCGGGGTTCTGTGAGGGGTTGTACTTGGATGGGTGGCGTTTTGCGATGATAGAGTTTCAAAACGCTGTCATCGGGTAAATCCCAACTCTTTTGCAATTGGAAATCCGAACCTTGTTCTACAGTTTGGACGATGATTGCTTGCGCGTCTGGAATCGATCCTTGCTTACCACTTTTCGTGAGGAACCAGGAAAGCGATCGCGCATCTTGAGGGACAAACTTCTTTCGGGTTCCTACCTGACGCCCATACACCTGAAAATTTTCTAACGCACCGTAATAATTGAAATTGTGCTGGTTAATTTTTGCGGTTGAGGGTAATACTCCTAGTGTGGAACGCAGATAAGGTTCGGTTTGAATAATTTGGGCGATCGCTTGTTGATGAGGCCATTTTTCTCCCAGATAAACGGGATGCTGGGCATAGGGACTGAGGACTTGCGTGAAATTGGCAAACATCCCTCCCACGGGGAACAGGTTCAGAAACATTAGCAGCACCGCCAAACCAACGGTTCCCCAACGGATATGATGTTTCCAGCGTCCTGTCTGGCGCGTCAAACCATAAGCCAAAAACAGCGCCACTACTGGCAAGTAAGGCAAGACATAGCGAGAATCTTTATTAATATTCAGCGAACCCAGTAAATAAGCTCCCAGCCAAAATACCGCAAGCCAAGCAATTGAATCAAAATTTAGAAATGAAAAATTAAAAGTCGAAGAATTCTCTTGTTGAGTTTTTATTTTTTTAATTGAATAAATCAGCAATCCCACAATTGGAATGAGTAACAAAGGCCAAGACACATGGTAAGGAAGAATTTTCCAGTAGTAAGTCCAAGCGTCTAGAGTATTGAGGGCGGGATCTCCCTCCGCGATCGCTGAATCCACTGTCGCCCTTTTTCCCGCCGTCAGCATCAGCAGCCAATTGGTGCGATACCAAGGACCAAAGACCAAAACCGAAAGCAGCAACCCAGAAACCAGTTGCGCGAGGCGTCCCCATGCCCGGTGCCGAATCGTCCCAAACCCCACCCACAAAATCGGCGTCAACAGAAAGAACAGCGCTGTCTGCTTTACCATCAGCGCCAGCCCCAAAGAAAGCCCAAACGCCGCCGCCCAAACCCATTCTCTTGTTCTTTGCGTCCTCTGTGCCTCTGCGGTTCGACAATTCCGCCAAACCGTCAAGCAAAAGAAACTCAACGTCACAACCGCGGTCAGCGGATAATCCAGCAGAAAATCCAGGCGATATTGATAAATCCCCGGTAACAATTGGCACAGCCCAGCCGCCCATAAACCGACTTCAATGCTAAATAGCTGGACGCCCAAACCATAAACCGAACCCAGAAGCATCGCACTGAATAGCAACAGAACCAGCGTGGCTTGATCCGCCCCCGTCCCAAAGAGATGCTGGACGATAGCAGCTGCAATGTAGGTAAAAGGCGGCACTTTGGAGGTCAACAGCCAAAAACTCGTCCACCACTCGCCTGAAAACCACTGGGGTTGTTGCAAAGCCCTCCAGTAGTTCAACGATCCCGTCAAGTAATCTGCCTGATCCCAAGCTGGTACGGAGTGGTCAAGCGTAAACCAAATGCGATCGCTAACTGCCCCCACCAGCCAAATGATTCCTAGAATTAGCAGACTTCTATTCTTAAACTTAGTGCTTTTATCTTTATCGGTCACAGAATCCAGATAGGTTCTTTTAACTTCTTTCTCATTTTGTATTGCATCAAATTGAGAACCGCTCTATTATTTTCTCCCAATTACCTTACCCCAATAAAAAGACAAAAGTAAAAGAAACAATTCTTTCTGTTTACTTTTGCCTTCTTACTTTTGCCTTTCTAATCTACTCCTTCAATCGGAGCAAATCCTTGGCGTTGGATATTTTCTGTCACTACGCGGGGTTCGAGGAATTGTAGCAAGTAATCTGGGCCACCTGCTTTAGAACCGACGCCAGAAAGTTTGAAACCGCCGAAGGGTTGTCTTGCTACAATTGCGCCAGTGATGCCGCGATTGATGTAGAGGTTGCCGACTTCAAATTCGGTTTCAGCTTGTTGAATGTGGGAAGGTGTACGGGAATATAGACCGCCAGTCAAGGCGAAGTTGGTGTTATTACCAACCGCGATCGCTTCCTTGAAATTCTTCACCCGCATGACTGCCAAGACAGGACCAAAAATTTCTTCTTGGGCAATCGTCGCCTCTGGCGAGACTTCTGAGAAAATCGTCGGGCCAATAAAATAGCCGTTGTCAGGTGCGGGCATTTCCAGCGCCACTTTTGCTTCCTGACGCCCTTTCTCGATATATTCCAAAATGCGATCGCGTGCGTTTGCATCAATCACGGGGCCAACTTGGGTGCTGGGTGCCTCCGCAGGGCCAACATTGAGCGATCGCGTTGCTTCCACCAAACGCTCTACAAAAGCATCATAGATGGGTTCTAGAACAATTACCCGAGAACACGCCGAACACTTCTGTCCGCTGTAACCAAAGGCGGACTGCACCACACCTTGCACAGCTTGATCGAGATCGGCACTTTCATCGACGATAATCGCATTCTTGCCACCCATTTCGGCAATCACCCGCTTCAGGTGTTTTTGCCCTGGTTGTAAAATCGCAGCATCGGCGTAAATCCGACAGCCGACTTCCTGAGAACCTGTAAAAGTAATCATGTGGACATCGGGATGCTTCACCATATAAGCACCAACCGTTGAACCTTTTCCGGGTACGTATTGGAACACCCCACGAGGAATGCCTGCTTCTACCAGAATTTCACTGAGTTTGGCTGTAATCACCGATGAAACTTCAGCGGGTTTGAGAAGCGTACAATTTCCAGTAACCAGTGACGCCACTGTCATGCCGGTAGGAATCGCCAAGGGGAAATTCCAAGGGGAAATAATCAGGGAAATTCCTCGAGGTTGATAGTTATAGCGATTGGTTTCCCCGGCGATGTCATAATGGTGCCCAGCATCCAGCCGTTCCATTTCGTCGGCGTAGTAACGGCAGAAGTCTATCGCCTCGGAAACTTCACCGTCGCATTCCCGCACTGGCTTCCCAACTTCTAATACCATGCACGCGGATAATTCAGCGCGGCGTTTTTCCATCAAATCTGCGGCTTTCCGCAACACTCCAGCCCTTTCTGGAACTGGAGTTTGTCGCCAACTGGCAAATGCTGCTTTTGCGGCTTGGATCGCCTGTTCTGCTTGTTCTACGCTAATCAATCCGATTTTGCCAACCACCTCGCTGGGGTTGGAAGGATTCACTGAATCAACGATGTCGGATGTGTTTACATATTCACCGTCAATCAGAGGTAAATAGGTTTTACCTAACTGTTCGCGTACCGTTTGCAAAGCTTGTTGCGATCGCTTCCTTTCCTCAGCTTCTGCATAATCCGTATCCGCTGCATTGTGAAAAGGCAAGTTTTGAGTTTTGAGTTTTGAGTTTTGAGCTTTGACTGAAGACTCCGAACTTTCTACGACGGGAGGCGCTAACAATTCCTCAATCGGACGCTCTTCCAGATTTTGTCGCAAGAACGAACTATTGGCAGTATTTTCCAGCAATCGGCGAATCAAATAAGCCATCCCCGGTAGCAAATCCCCATAAGGACAATACACCCGCACCCGATAACCTTTATCGACGAGCGCTTTTGCCAGCTTATCCCCCATGCCGTACAAAACTTGCATCTCAAAGCGACGGCGGGGAATTTTCAAACTTTCCGCGATCGCCATCGCCCGTGCTTGCGATCGCACGTTATGACTGCCAATTGCCGCGTACAAATACTCATGATTTTCCAGCAACAGCTGGGTCATCTTCTCAAAATTGGCATCGGTTGCAGTTTTATCGCTGTAAACTGGCACCGGCCAATCTTTCTGCATCGCCTTGATAGTTTCTTGATCCCAGTACGCCCCTTTTACCAAGCGCACTGTCAGAGGATAGCCACGCTGTTTCGCCCAGTCAATCAAGCCGCGCAAATCTTGTTCGCTGTCGCGCAGATAAGCTTGCAGCGTTATTCCGAGATCCGTGCGACTCCGGAACTCCTCTTCCATCAACAACTGTTTCAGGATGGAGAGCGTCAAATCTTTGTAGGCATACTGTTCCATATCAAAGTGAACAGCAGCCCCCAAGGCTTGGGCGCGACGTAATAGAAGCCGGATGCGATCGCTCACTCGCTCCTCACTTCCCTTCGCATCCAACGGATCGAACTGCGAATAAAACGCTGTCAGCTTGACAGATACTTGAATTTGGGGGATTTCTTCTCCATCTGCTTGGTCAATTGCAGGCACCCGCGTCCACGTCTTCGCCGCGTCCGTTAGCTGCTGCATCAATTCTAAATATCTGTCTAAATACGATTGCGCCTCAGCTTCCGTAATCACCGCCTCCCCTAACAGGTCGATAGTGAAAGCCATTTTCTCCTTACGCAATCGCTCAACCGTCTTAATAACCTGTTTAATGTTTTCCCCAGCGATATATTTATGCGCTAAGGTTTCAACTGCTGTATTCACCGTTGTCGCTGCTACCTGACCGGGCATCGAGTCAGGAGAAGCAAAGTTGAGCATCCCTTTCAGGCTCGTCGGCAGTTCAACCGACTCATCCGCCATGTACTCTTGCAAGTGACGAGCAACTTCCGGTTTACTGTGCAGCGCAGGCAGACAGTCAATGAAGCGAAACAGCTGCACCCGCAAACCAGGGTTGCCCATTGCCCAGGCAAGTAATTTATCATCCCAGCGCATTTGGTCGCGCATTTGGGCAAAAAAGGAGCGATTTTCTCTCGTTGCTGCCAACAGTTGTTTGGCAATTTCTTGGGTCTTGACTTCGTAGGTGCTATCAGATATTTGTACAACCACGGCTGGCAGACTCCTAATTCAGGATAAAGGCATCAATGCTGGGAACCCTCTATCTTCTATTTTCTCGATTTCCCAAGCGATCGGCATCAACTTTACTTCCCAACAGCCGCTGTTGACTGTAGCGGATTCAACACACGACCCAGGAACAAAATGCTACCCGACTGCTTGTCCCGAATCAGGAACACAAATGGGCGATCGGCTCGAAACTCTTTGTTTGCCCCCCTAGTCATCCCAACCCCTGTAGACGCAGCTGCCTCAGTGCCCTCCTCATTTACCTCCACGAAGGCTTTGTGAATCACCTTGGAGATGAACAACCCTTTCTTGCCGGTCATCGCCGAGAAGTCAGCTTGAACGCTGAAAGCTTCGGGCATCCCCATATTTGCCAGTACCTTGCTTAGGTCAAACTCTGAAGTGAGGTTGAACTTAGGCACCCAAACTTCAACCATCTGCTCGTATTTGAGGGACGATAGCCACCGTTCCAAGTTTTTTGGCGTCAGCTGCTGCTCCATCTTCGCCAACCCATCCACTTGCTTGGGTAAGAGAATGACCATCGATAATTCCTTGGATATCTCCTCGCCTTGACCGTAGGGTAGCTCTAACACTTTCAAGCTGCCAATATCTGCCCAGCCGTATTGCTCCGTCTTGCACATCATCGGCACGCTAACCTGCTGCGTTGGAGTGACATAAAACGGCTCATCTTTGGTTTTTTGCCGATCGAACGGGCTGAACCAGGCACCTTTAAAGTAAATGGCATTTGTCAGCACCAGCTTGGTCTTAGAAGAGATCGTCCCTGGCGCAATCAGGTCTTGAATTTTGTCTTCAGTTTTTTTTGCGACCCAGTTGTTGATCGTGCGGCGAGTCTGTTCAGTCGCACCGGCAAAGTCCACCTCTTGGAGTCCCCCGCCGTAGTCGTTTTGGGTAGTTTTCAAAAAGCGATCGCTAAAGCCATAGCCCTTTTGACCCCAAAGCCGATTCGCAACTGCAATTTGATATCCCTGCTGTTCGCTGGCGTTTAGCTCAGCCATGAGCGCGGCAAAAGTCGGATGTAGGCGTTCTTGCTCTAAGGTGAAGTGGAGAACTTTCGCCATCTCGGTCGCCGTTTGTCCGCCAGCTCCAGCGTAGGTCATGGCGAGTGCCGTTGAAATGCTGTAAGGGGAGAAGAATAGGTTTCCTTCTTGTTTCCGCAGACGGTTATAGAGATCGAGGGCAAACGAGCTGTTGCCCTCCACCACCGTATCTAAAAGTGCGGAAAGTTCCTCTGTTGGTTGTTTTGGAGTGGTGGACGCGGTTTGGCTGGTTAAAATCGGCTTTGGAGTCCCAATCGCATCTGCCTTGTCTGACAACGCACGGGAATTCCTAAAATAGATACCAGGTTCACGAGCCACAGCGGAACCAACCGAAGCGATCGCCAAACCTACTAAAGCGGCGGTAAAACCCGCGATGAATTGTCTCATGCTGCTTTCATGCAAAATCACATAGCCGTGGTTTCTGAATGTAGCAGATGCCTCTGGTAAGCCCAGCCTAACCTATCTTTTATTCCAAAGAAAAGATAGCTTCAGGAGTATTAAACTCCTGAAGCAGACTGGTATCGTATCGCGATCGCAATTTTGAGTGATGATCTAAAACTCAAAATTTGTTTATAGCTGCTTCACTTCAGCAACCAGCTTCGCCACGACATCCCGCGCACTGCCAAATAGCATCATCGTTTTGTCTTTGTAGAAAAGCTCGTTATCCACACCGGCAAAACCCGCACTCATCCCGCGTTTAATCACAATCGTGTGTTTTGCCTTATCTACTTCCAGAATCGGCATCCCGTAAATCGGGCTAGCAGAATCGTGACGAGCCGCTGGATTCACAACATCATTCGCCCCAATCACCAGCGCCACATCCGTCTGCTCTAACTGCGGATTGATATCATCCATGTCGTATAGCTGCGGATAAGGCACATTCGCCTCTGCTAGCAATACGTTCATGTGTCCTGGCATCCGTCCCGCCACTGGGTGAATGGCATATTTCACTTCAACGCCTAGTTTTTCTAGCCCGTCAGCCAATTCGCGGACAGCGTGTTGTGCTTGAGCCACTGCCATGCCATAGCCGGGAACAATCACGACGGAACGCGCATAGCCCAACATCATCGCGCCTTCTTCGGTATCGATGCTGTGGACATTTTTATCGCCCCCTTCTGCACTACCAGTACCACCAGATGCCCCAGCTTTCCCGAAGGCACCAAACAGCACGCTGGCAAGGGAACGGTTCATCGCCTTACACATGATTTCGGTCAGGATTAAGCCTGAAGCGCCTACCAAGGCTCCGGAGATGATCAGCATATTGTTCATCACCACGAAACCAGCAGCAGCCGCAGCGACCCCAGAAAGCGAGTTCAGCAGCGAAATTACGACAGGCATATCGCCGCCGCCAATCGGAATCACGAACAGCACGCCCAGCAGTAAGGAAATCCCTACCATTGCTAGAAATACAGGTAAGTTGTCTGGGGTAATTAGCAGGAAGGCACTCGCTGCTACAAAACTTACTAATAGGAGGGCGTTGATGGGTTGTTGCAAGGGAAAAGTAATGGGAGAACCACTAATGAGTCCCTGCAATTTGGCAAAGGCCATCATACTGCCAGTGAAGGTGACGCCGCCGATAAATACGCTACTGATAATCGAGAGGTTGGCGTCGAAGGGAATTGCTTGCTGCGTGCCCAAGAGCCGCCAAAATTCTCCTACAGCGACCAGGGCAGAAGCTAAGCCTCCCAAACCGTTGAGTAGACCCACCATTTGGGGCATATCGGTCATTTCTACTTTATAGGCTGCGATCGCTCCCAACACTGAACCAATCAGCAAACCCAACAAAATCATTTCGTAGTTCAACACCTGCCTATCTAGCAGTGTTGCCACGATAGCCAGTAGCATCCCGACAGCTGCCCACTGATTGCCTGTGCGAGCTGTCGCCGGTGAACCCAGCTTCTTCAATCCCAGAATAAACAAACACGCTGCTACTAAGTAAGTCAGCTGTATCCCAGTTGGCAGAAATTCCGTCATATCACTTGTTCGTCGGTAATGGGTAATTGGTGATTGGTAATCAGAAAAGTTTTGAGTGTTCGGGTTTGCATTTTGAGTGAGAAATTTCTTCTTTTCAAAATTCAAAGCTTATCCATTACCCGCTTACCTTTTTCTTAAACATTTGCAACATCCGATCCGTCACTAAGAAACCACCTACTACGTTGATGGTTGCTAGCACTACGGCAATTAAGCCCAAAATGACGCTGAGATTTGACTCGCGCGGTCCACAGACAATCAGCGCCCCGATCACGGCAATTCCAGAAATTGCATTTGCCCCAGACATGAGGGGAGTATGGAGTGTCGGCGGCACTTTGTTAATTACTTCAAATCCGATAAAAGACGCTAATACAAATACAAACAAAGCGCCAATTAAGGTTTCTGTCATTCAGCTCAATACTCCTTCTTGATTCAGCGGTCAAGGTGGACACTGCCCACCGACAATCTTCAAATTGGATACCTAATTTGATAGCTAAGAAACCCGTTTTCTAGAGAGAAAATGGGTTTCCTCCACCATTTTTCTAGGCGTTAATCTTTACCTGAGTCAAACCATCCCGGACTCGTTGATTGAGAATCTCACCGTTATTAGAGACGCAGGTACTACTAATGATGTCATCCTCAAAATTCAGCTGCAATGCACTCTCTTTAATCAGGTATTGCACCAAAGTCAAAACATTCTTGGCATACATTTGACTGGCGTGAACCGGCATAGACGCAGGTAAATTCATCGGGCCAATAATCGTGACTCCGTTGCGCTGGACATCCTTGCCAGGTTCCGTGCAGGCGCAGTTGCCGCCTTGCTCAGCTGCCAAATCGACAATGACCGCACCCGGTTTCATCTGGGCTACCATTTCCTCAGTCACCAGGATGGGCGCTTTTCTGCCCGGAACCTGAGCTGTGGTAATGACGACATCGGCTTGCTTGACATGCTCGGTGAGGACTTCCTGGGTGCGTTGCTTAGAGGCTTCAGAAACTTCTTTCGCGTAGCCGCCCGCTGCCACAGTTTCTTCATTCAGCTGCACTTCGATAAATTTCGCCCCTAGGCTTTGCACCTCTTCTTTCACGGCAGGACGAATATCAAAGGCTTCTACGATGGCACCTAGGCGTCTAGCAGTAGCGATCGCTTGCAGTCCCGCTACTCCTGCACCCATGATAAATACTTTTGCCGGTGCAATTGTCCCAGCTGCTGTCGTCAACATCGGGAAGAACTTCGGCACAGCCGCCGCTGCAATCAGTACCGCCTTGTATCCAGCCACTCCCGCCTGAGAAGACAAAGCATCCATGCTCTGCGCCCGACTGGTGCGGGGGATCAATTCCATACTGAAGGCGGTGACTCGGCGCTCGGCTAAACGCTGGATTAGGTTTGGATTTCCCAAAGGATTTAGAAACCCAATCAACACGCCTCCTTCCTTGAGCTGATGAATTTCATGCTCTTTCGGCGGATTAACTTTTAATAAAACATCCGCCTCGCGCCACAAAGCACCTGTATCCGAGACAATCGTTGCACCAGCTGCTTTATAGGCGTCATCAAAGAAAAATGCTTGCTCACCAGCACCCGCCTCTACCCACACTTCTAGACCCTGTTTTACTAACCTGCCTACAGTGTCAGGCACCAGTGCCACACGACGTTCGCCAACTTCAACTTCCTTTGCAACCGCAATTCTCATGAACTCTCCCAATCAATTCTACGAAACCCTTCTGCATCCTATCCTTTTGCATCCTAGGCGGATTTCTAAATTCCGATCCGTATCTTTAACTTTGTTTTATGAATTTAGAGTTCCACACTCACGCACGTCCTAAGACGATATCACCTAGAACCCGTTTTCAAAGCTTTAACCAATGATAAAAAGCTTTCTCTTAAACCCTCTGGTGCCTATAATCTCTGGCGTCAATTCAGATTAATTGAAGGGTTTGTTTCCGGCTGATTTTTTCAAATTTATTCAATAAATAACCAAAAAAATACATAATGATATACATTAGTACATAAAAAATGCCGAGCAGCGCGATCGCGCCGAGCGGCAACTAGTTTAAAATCAACTGTCTTTATGAGCCGGTCTGGTTCCATTGCCCTAACCTGAGCGATCGCTCGACTCAAAAGCTCACCAAGCTTGCATCTGGGGGCACTTTCTTCTCGCTTCCCGCGTCACGGGGGAGGATTCATTCGGGGCGGCTACATCCCCGCTTGAGTCAAAAATAGTAAAGTTTAGTAACGAAGCCCACTCTCTAGCCCATTCTCTACAGTTGAGATACAAGAGCCTATGTTGTCAACAAAATCCTCTAAGCGACGCCTAATTTCTGCCCTAGCGGCGACGGGTTGCGTGCTAACGGGCTTTGCCAGCCTTACCCAAGCACAGAGTCTACCCGGTTTAACCATTTTTAGCGGTGTTGAACGGCAAAATCAGCTGAGCTATCGGTTAGATTTTGGCGGTCAATCGGATGCTTGGGATCGCTACCGGCTCAAGATTCCCGCCAAAAAAATGGAATTAGGGGCAGCTCAGTTTGTCATCACTTATCCCGATTACTATAAGGGCAAGTTTGACACGAAAAACGTTGAAGTCCGTGTCAAAGGGAAAAAGCTGCCCCTCAAAGAGGTTGTCTGGGACAAAGAAAATTACAAGCTTCTGATTTATATGCAGGAGCCAGTGGCTGCTGGTAACAGCGTAGATTTAATCTTGTCTAACGTGAAAAACCCGCCTTTTGGTGGAACTTATTATTTCACGGGTGCGATTCTTACTCCCGGCGACGTACCGTTGCCCCGTTATCTCGGTACCTGGATTTTGAGTATTAATTAAGGCACAGTCCACGTCCGCTTCTGTGCAGCCAAGGGGCGCTTGTAAAAGGAGCGCAATGTGATGCTATGCTGGAGAATCGTGACTTTTTCTATAGCGGCGATTCTAAATCTGGAGTAAAAACCGATGACTCAGCGCACTCTGGGCGGCACTAATCGTAAGCAAAAAAGAACATCTGGTTTTCGAGCACGGATGCGTACCAAAAATGGTCAGGCTGTCATCAAAGCTCGCCGAAAAAAGGGACGTTATCGCCTTTCCGTTTAGAAACAAAAGAAGGATGAAGGATGAATTGATTTCGCCTTCATCCTTCTTTTAAGCCACCCAGGAGGGCGGAGTTTCTAGTGGCATTATCCAGAGCAAATCGACTCAGGCACCGGCAAGATTTTACCGCTGTGTACCAGAGCGGTCTGCGTCGCAATGCCCCTCACTTTGCTTTAAGAGCGTTGAGGCAATCAAGCGGCGCGAAGGGCATGAAAACTGCTGAAGTGATGCCAACCCGCATCGGCATCTCCATCAGCCAAAAAGTCAGCAAGCGAGCAGTCATCCGGAACCGGATCAAGCGACGGATTCGGGCAGCGATTCGTCAGATGTTACCTCGCATTGCACCTGGCTGGCGGTTGGTCATCGTTGTGCGACCCATAGCAGTGGAGTGCGATTATGGTCAAATTTTGCGAGAATTAGAGCAGTTGTTGGCAGAAGCAGAGGTACTCAATGGGCATCAAAGAGGAAACCTTCTATGAAGGCGGTCCCCACATAGGTGATTTGATTATTAATATCCTGCTGGGATTTACAGTCATCTGTATACCTCTGACGGTAGGGGCAATTGTGAGAGCGCTTTGGTTGCGCTACCGGATTACAACTCGTCGTATCTCGGTAACGGGTGGTTGGATGGGACGCGATCGCACCGACATTATCTACTCAGAAATTGTTAATGTCGTGAAGGTTCCCCGTGGAATTGGTCTCTGGGGCGATATGGTAGTCACTCTTCGAGATGGCAGTCGCCTGGAACTCAGAGCCTTACCTCGATTCCGGGAAATTTATGACTACATCAACGAGAAAATGGCAGCCAGAACCGGCAAACCAGCGGATGGTTCCGCGAGTCGATAGAATTGCCTCAAAAGTCAAGAAATTTTAGATGCTCGAATTGAATTGTCAATTGCTTATCTAAAATTCCCCAGCGACTCTACCCTGGCTTTTGTGTGTTTTATAACCCAAAAATCACAAACATTAGATAACTTAGATTAAGATTCTCCACAAGCTACTAGCGCCCCCTCTAACTCAGAACGAATGGACTTTGGTATCGGGTTTCTCTCCAATAATGTCATGCTGCCAATCCTGGATTTCTTCTACGGGATTGTGCCTAGCTATGGTCTCGCCATCGTGGCGCTGACACTTGTAATTCGCTTTGCTCTCTATCCCCTGAGTGCTGGCTCCATTCGCAATATGCGGCGGATGAAAGTTTCCCAACCGCTGATGAAAAAGCGACAAGAAGAAATTCAGAAGCTTTACAAGGACGATCCTGCAAAACAGCAGGAGGAAATGAGCAAGCTGTTCAAAGAATTTGGCAATCCCTTAGCCGGGTGCTTCCCCGTGTTGCTGCAAATGCCGATTCTCTTTGCATTGTTTGCCACCTTGCGGGGATCGCCATTCTCGGATGTGAACTACACGGTCAATTTGCAAATCTTTCCTCAAGAACAAATTGAACGGATTCAGCCGCAAGCTTTCGTGACAGCGCCACAAAACATTTACTTTTCAGATGGCGTTCATGCCCCGATTGCGGCACTGCTGCCGGGAGGGAACCGCCTGACGGTTGGGGAAAAAGCTAAAATTGAATTTCAAACCGTGGAGGGCAAACCCCTTCGGGAACTCCTCGCCGACTATCCTGAAACCAAGCTGATTCCCCGCTGGAAGGCCACTAAAGGCGAAGAACGGGTACAGGTGAATGAAGATGGCACCGTGGAAGCTCTTCAGCCTGGGGAAGTCACAGTTCAGGGAACAGTTCCAGGACTAGCGGCAGATAAAGGATTTCTCTTTATTGATGCGTTAGGTCGTGTGGGCGCTTTTGATGAAGACGGAACCATTCACTGGGATATCATCGGCATGGTGCTATTCTTTGGCATCAGTTTGTATCTCAACCAGGTTCTCTCCGGACAGAACGATTCCAGCGATGCAAACGCTCAGCAGGCTACGGTCAACAAAATTACCCCAATCCTCTTTTCTGGGATGTTTTTGTTCTTCCCGCTGCCAGCAGGGGTGTTGATGTACATGGTCATTGCTAACATTTTCCAAACTGCTCAGACGTTTATTTTGTCGCGCGAACCCCTACCAGAAAACCTTCAGAAAATGGTAGAAGTTCAAGAAAAAGAAACGAAAGCAAAGGAAAGAGAAGCACTTCCCTTTGAACCAGGTCGTTCTAAGAAAAAGGCTTCGAGTTAGCTATGAGCGATCGCAGAATGCAGCGGGGTCAGCAGTGGCTAGAGCAACTCCTGCAACTAGCCAAATTTCCTACCGGCGTTAAAGAAACCGCAATCCAAACGATTCCACAAAGCAGCGACTCCTCCCAAGCAGAATTAGAAACTTACTGGTTGACAATCGACGAAACCAAACTAACATCCGCACAAATTCAAGCCTTAGTAGGTTCTGAAGGTGCGACTCTCGATGCCATCCAGTACCTTGCCAATGCCATTTTGAACTTGGGTCAAGAGCGTGAGGAGCAGACAGCTTACACCATTGAACTTGATGGCTATCGCGCTCGGCGTCAAGCGGAACTCCAGGAACTTGCTGAGGATGCCGCTCAGCAAGTTCGCTCTTCTGGACAAGAATTTGAAATAAAATCCTTGTCTTCAGCGGAGCGGCGTCAAGTTCATACTTTTTTCCAAGAGTGCGACGACTTAGAAACCTATAGTCGGGGTCAAGAACCAGACCGGCGTCTGGTTGTACGATTAAAAAATTAAGAGTTAAAAAAGGAAAATGAGAAATAATTTTTTATTTTTTATTTTCCTTTTTTAATCGGGTTGGAAGGATGGCTGAAGCATTATGAAGGCGATTTATATTCCTGGGCTTCTGAAAGCGCCAGAGCGCTCAGAAGTCATTCAAATTGATGAGTTTTTACCAGAGCTGGAAACTTTGACGCCCGTGCGCGGACAGATGAAAGTTTCCCATCAAGGAAATTATCTGGATGTTTCTGTGAAAGCAGAAGCAATTGTCACTCTCACTTGCCATCGTTGCTTGCAACAGTATAATCACCGTCTAGCTATCAACACATCAGAAATGATTTGGTTAGATGAAGGGGCTGATCAACCAGACACAGGGCCTGTAGAACGAGAAACACCACTCGAAGATTTGTTGGAAATGCTGCCGCCGCAGGGTCATTTTCAGCCTGATGTTTGGCTATACGAACAAATGTGTTTGGCGATTCCCCCAAGGCAGCTTTGTGACAAAGATTGTTCGGGGATTCAACCA
This sequence comes from Trichocoleus sp. DQ-U1, assembly GCF_039961925.1. Classification (NCBI taxonomy): domain Bacteria; kingdom Bacillati; phylum Cyanobacteriota; class Cyanophyceae; order Leptolyngbyales; family Trichocoleusaceae; genus Trichocoleus; species Trichocoleus sp. DQ-U1. Next base: position 145,729 of record NZ_JAMPKB010000002.1, read on the forward strand.
GCAAATACGAATGGCTCGGACAGTTTATCTGACCGCCGATGGGAAGCTTTAAAAGCACTCAAAAAACAATTTCCGAAATAGTCAGCGGTCAGTGGTTAGCGTCAGCGGCAAGAAACAAACAAGTTAAGGGAACAAGCATCGCCCTTGCGTATACTAACTGAACCGTAAGGCGAGATGCTTTTTCTTGGTTTTTACAAGTAGTTGGCAACTAATCAAGCAACAATGATTGTACGGGCGGGTTAAATGGAGAGAGTTTTGGGTTGCCAAGATTTTTGTTCGCGCCCTACCAACTGACCACTGACCTGGAGACGCGACAACCGCAAGTCTTCTACCAACTGACATCCTATTAACAGCTATGAGCTTCAGTGAAGAGTTTGAACTGCTGCTACGCGCCCGATATCCATTAATTTATATTCCAACTCCCGAAGAGGAGAGAGTAGAAGTAGCGATCGCGCAGGTAGCTCAACGGTTAGGCGATCGCCCAGTCTATATCTGGGATTTTGTCGATGGCTATCAGGGCAACCCCAACGATGCCGGTTTTGGACGACGCAATCCGGTTCAAGCATTAGAATTTGTAGAAAAAGTGGCAGCATCTGCCCCAGGAATCTTTATTTTGCGGGATTTTTCCCGTTTTTTAGAAGATATATCAGTTTATCGCAAGCTGAGGAATCTGTCACGGCGTCTGAAATCCCAGCCGAAAAATATTGTCATCGTCGCGCCGCAAATTGCCATTCCAACGGACTTGAGTGAAGTCTTAACCATCCTGGAGTTTCCGTTGCCAGCGCCAGCTGAGATCAAGACAGAAGTGGAACGCTTACTCGGTACCACAGGTAAATCCCTCACCAGCAAAATTTTGGATGAACTGGTGCGTTCCTGCCAAGGGCTATCGATGGAACGGATTCGTCGTGTCTTGGCACGCGCGATCGCGACTCACGGCGAATTGCGCCCTGAGGACGTGGAACTGGTGCTGGAAGAAAAGCGTCAAACCATTCGCCAGACGCAAATATTAGAGTTTTATTCGAGTAGCGAGAAAATTTCTGATATTGGCGGCTTAGATAACCTAAAAGACTGGCTGCTACGGCGTGGTGGTTCCTTTTCAGAACGCGCAAGGCAATATGGTCTACCTTATCCCAGAGGGTTACTCCTAGTAGGAATTCAGGGAACCGGAAAATCGCTGACGGCAAAAGCGATCGCCCATCACTGGCACTTACCTTTATTACGCTTAGATGTAGGGCGTCTTTTTGGAGGATTGGTGGGAGAATCGGAATCTCGCACCCGGCAAATGATTCAACTAGCAGAAGCTTTAGCTCCTTGCGTGCTGTGGATCGATGAAATTGACAAAGCTTTCTCTGGTATTGATGGCAAAAGCGATGCCGGAACAACCAGCCGCGTCTTTGGTACCTTTATTACTTGGCTGGCAGAAAAAACTTCACCTGTATTCGTCGTGGCGACTGCTAACAATATTCAAGCTTTACCTCCGGAAATGCTTCGCAAAGGTAGATTTGATGAAATCTTTTTTGTGGGTTTGCCCGAACAAGAGGAACGCCGCGCCATTTTTGCGGTACACTTATCCAGGCTGCGGCCTCACAACTTGAGTAGTTACGATCTCGATCGGGTCGCATACGAAACCCCCGATTTTTCTGGGGCAGAAATTGAGCAAACCTTGATAGAAGCGATGCACATTGGCTTTAGCCAGAATCGAGACTTTACTACCGATGATATTTTAGAAGCCGCCAGTCAGATTGTGCCCTTAGCTCGGACTGCCCAAGAGCAAATCCAGTTTTTGCAAGATTGGGCAGCCGCCGGTAAAGCCCGTATGGCATCGAGACACAGCCCTTTGAGTAGTCGCTTTCATCAGCTGCAACAACCGGAATCACAAGCATGAGTTGGTCGGGTTTAGCAAAATTTATAATTGGTTTCTTCCTAGCGATCGTCCTCCTCGCTGTGGGTGGTGGTGCTACCGCCTATTACTTCTTAACTAAACTGTCGGCTCCTCCGCCCAAGCCGGTTTATGCAAATGATAAACCAGAGGTAAAAGCCAAAGCTTCTCCTGGCGCTGTCAAGACAACATCGGCGTCCTCCGCTCAACCCAACCCAACGCCGACGCCCAGCACTGCTCCTGCTAAAGTGCTAGAACCTGGAGCGTATACCGCTCGCGTTACCTGGCGCGAAGGTTTAAGCTTACGAGAGGCACCAACTTTGGAAGCCAACCGCGTCGGTGGGGTCGGATACAATCAGCGGATTGTAGTCATCAAAGAAAGCGATGATAAAAGATGGCAACAGATCCGTCTGGAAGAGGGCGAACAACAAGGCTGGATCAAAGCCGGTAACATTGAGCGAGTTGAGACAGAACAACAGCAATAGGCGAAATCTGACAGAGATTTCAGTGCGGGGGATTGCAGTACAAGCATAGAGTTCCCCCGTTTCTGTAACCTTGGGACGTGTTAAGAAAATTAGCTTAATTTAAATCTTAATTGCAATATTCCAGCAACTTTTCAACCTACTAAAGTCTGGTGGTAGGTTGTAAAACTGTAAGTCACAGCTATTTTTAACTTGGCTGCTGGAGCGCAACAATGTTCAATAAAAACTCTCATCAAGATTTATTAGGATCTGCCGTTATCGCGGCATTGGGTGCTGGTATCGTTACTTCTTTTGCTGTAAGTCAAGGTCAACACCCGCTCGTAGCTTTAGGCATTACTGGTGTAGCGGTGATAGTTGCCTTAATTTTTGATGCTAAGGTTTAGTTTAATCGCTGAAAACGTCTAGAGTTTCTCAAAAACAAGACCTAGAAACCATCTAGCTTAAAGTATTCTCTCTGTAGTTAGTAAACAAAAAACGTGAAAATAACGTAAAATAAGCCAAAAATAGCAGTTAAACCTTCGCTGAAAACTTCAGTGAGTGGATTAGCTGCTAAGAGTTTTGCAGGACAAGAATGGAGACGCTTGCCTATCTTTATGTAGCAGTAGCTTACGAGGAAACGACAGATCCTCTGGCTTTTCCAGTTCTAGAAAAGTTAGAACTTTTTAAGGATCTCAATCGGCAAAAGCTTTCTAGCACCGCGACAAGCTATCTACTATCGCTGGCTCTAAATCTAGCTTTCCTCAGTTTGCTCCACAGTGCTAGCGCAATACAGATAGAGGATAGGGGTGCTGAAGTGACGGCTTTGCAAACAAACTTGATGGCAGCCAACTACTATAAGGGACCTGTCACTGGATACTACGGCAAGTTGACCGAGGCAGCGGTGAGGCGTTTCCAAGCGATCAGTGACTTAGATGCTGACGGCATCGCGGGTTCAGAGACCCTAGAAGCATTAAAGCGATATCTGGAGAGCAAAAGCAAGAAAAGTAAAAAGTCGCACAACACTCCGCAGACGAGTGCAATGAACATTGGTAAGCGCGGGTTGCGACTGGGCGATCGCGGTCGGGAAGTCACCGAAGCTCAGCAAAGGCTGAAAGCGGCTGGTTTTGATCCGGGTTCTATTGATGGAAAATTTGGCTGGAAAACAGAGCAAGCTGTGAAGCGCTTTCAAGTGGCGAGGGGTTTAAAAATTGACGGCATTATGGGGCGGGAAACCTGGTTTGCTGTCGGGTATCTTGCGACTTCAAATTCTCCTTACTCGGTGATCGTAATGGCTGAGACTACCGAAACGCTGCGCCAAGTGCGCCAGTATGTGCCGAATGCTTATCTGGATACTTCCAGTAGCGATTCAAATATTCAGGCAGGAGCATTTGCCACTGAGTCTGGGGCAGAACGTCAGTCAGAGATGTTGCGATCGCAAGGACTGAATGCACGAGTGGTATATCGTCGATAGAGAGTGCGATTTGATGCAATCAATCGGCTAGACTGGCGTTAAAATCTATGCTGTAAAAAGTAATGGAAACCCTTGCCTATCTTCATCTAGCCTTAGTGTACGAAACACCTGTACAAGAAGTCGGTGTTTCTCCGGTCGGGGACAACCAGGAATTTCCGATCGGATTGAATTGGAAAAAGCTTTCTAGCCACGCAACGATTCATTTTCTATCGATTGCCGTTGCCTTAGCCATGCTCGGAATCGCTTCTCAGGCGTTAGCACAGAGAACGCTGAAACAAGGCGCTCGCGGTTCTGAGGTACGCGCATTACAACAGCAGTTACAGACGCGGGGTTTTGATGTACCCGCCACTGGCAAATTTGGCTCGCAAACTAGAAATGCGGTGATTCGATTCCAACAAGCCAATCGGCTCACACCAGATGGGATTGTCGGTCGAGGAACCAGGGCAGAATTATTTAATCAAGTTAGACCGACTATAAGCCAAAGCTTCAACAATGACCCGTTTACGCTGCCACCCCCGGACAGAACTCTGGACTCGCTTCCGGACGACCCTACACTGTCTGCTCCCAACATCCCTACACTGAGAGCAGAAAATATCTATCCAGAAGATATCTATTCAGAAAATACCTATTCAGAAAATACCTATTCAGACATTAGGCTTGTCCAAGAACAGTTAGCACAGGCAGGATTCAACCCCGGTCGTATTGATGGAGTATTTGGTCGAAATACGGCGCAAGCTCTCAGGGAGTTCCAGACAACTGTAGGTTTATCCCCCAGCGGGACGATTAATTCAGAAACGCTGCGGGCACTAGACGACTACGTTGCCGGTCGTCCAAGTCAACAACTAAGTGACTACAGCAACCGGAACGACAGGAGTCGTAGAAGTCTCCAACCTGGCGATCGCGGTTCCGAGGTCGAGGATCTCCAACGGCGATTGAGCGATCAAGGCTTCAACCCTGGTCGCATTGATGGGGTTTATGGTTTTAATACCCAGCAAGCTGTCAGGCGGTTCCAGCAAGCTCGGCGTTTATACCCTGACGGCATTGCAGATGCACGAACCCTACAGGAATTAGGAATTAATTTTGCTGAGAATCGCTACGTGGTAGTCGTACCAGGGAATTACACAACATTGAATAAAGTCCTCCGCTATGTACCGAATGCGGATCTGGGGCCGAAATCGAAACGAGGTTCCTATGTAAATGCAGGGGCATTTTCCAATCGGCAGCTTGCCGAAAGCCGCTCCGAGCTACTGCGATCGCGCGGACTAGATGCACGGGTGGTATATCGCCCCTAGGCACTGGTATGGTATAGCTAGTTGATGAAATTGACCTTCTTAAACTGTCTATCAAGAGTTTGCCAGTAAAATTATGGAAACCCTTGCCTACCTGCATCTTGCCCTGGCCTACGAAGCATCTACGAACAGCGAGTTTCCTATAGTCTGGAATAGCCAAAAAATTTTTGAAGGACTGAACCGCCAAAAGCTGTCTACTAGAGCGAGTTTGTCTCTGCTATCGCTTTTTGTCTCACTGAGCCTCTTGGGAATGTCTCAAGCTTTAGCAATACTTGAGCCAGGAAACACCGGCGCGGAGGTAGCCACTCTCCAGCAGCGCTTGCAGCAGCTAGGCTATTTCAAAGCAGGTATCACAGGCAATTTTGGCCCGATTACAACGGAAGCTGTGATCCAATTCCAGAAAGCTAATGGGCTGGAACCGGATGGCATTGTGGGGCCGCGAACCGAAGCCGCCTTACAGAAGAAGCGAGGCAAGCCAATCCAGGCGCAGGCCAGCCAATCTCGGCAGGTCAGACAGGTCAGCCGCCCACGTTTCCAGTCTGTCAGGCAACGTACTCAGCCGGTCAGCAAGGCTTCTCAGGTCAGCCAACGTCCGAGGAGTGGAGTCCTACAGGAAGGAGACAGCGGTCCGGAGGTAGTATCCCTCCAGCAACGGTTGCAAAAACAGGGCTATTTTCAAGCAAATATCACTGGCTATTATGGCCCGATCACAAAAGCAGCCGTTAACCGATTTCAGCAAGCGGCGGGAATGCCAGTAGATGGCATTGTCGGTTCGGATACCCAGGCAGCTTTGATAGGTGTGGGAGGTGGAGAGGATCGGACTCCGCCTAAAAATATCACTTCTAGTGGGCAGATCCTACAATTAGGCAGTAACAACCGGGAGGTGGTAGAACTCCAGCGACGGTTGCGGAAACTGGGAATTTTGCAAGGGGCCATGACTGGCTACTTTGATCAAGACACCAAAGATGCCGTAATTCAGTTTCAGAAATCGCAAGGTTTAACAGCTGATGGAATCGCTAGACCCAATACTATATTGGCTCTGAAAAATACAAGAGATCGCTTTAATACAGCTTCTAGCGGACAGATCCTACAGTTAGGCAGTAACAACCGGGAGGTGGTAGAACTCCAGCGACGGTTGCGGCAGATGGGAATTTTTCAAGGTGCCATGACTGGCTACTTCGATCAAGACACCAAAGACGCCGTGATTCAGTTTCAGAAATCGCAAGGTTTAACAGCTGATGGAATCGCTAGACCCGATACTATATTGGCTCTGGAAAATACAAGCGATCGCTTTAATGTATTGTCTTTACAAAAGCGTCTGAAAGAAAACGGCTTTTATCGCGGACCCTTAAATGGGGTTTTCGAGGCGCAAACCAAAGCAGCAGTTGAAGCTGCCCAACGTGCTTATGGTCTCAGCGCTGATGACATCGTCAAGGGACGTTTTTAAACAAACATAGCAATTAGCGATTAGCTATACTACTAGCTAATCGCTATGGTGGAAGTGGTGCATCCCGCCCTAACCCTACTCGATCGCTTTTTAAATAGGTAGTAAGGCCCGCTGACAAGTCGGACAGATAGCGTGAATTGTCATCTGACAGTCAAGCAGGTGATACCCTTCTTTTCTGGCTGTTCGGGTGCCGGTTTTCAAAATCGAGTCATTTTTGAATTCAATCGTCTTGTTACACCGAACACATATCAAATGGTGATGGTGATGCGGGTAAGGTTGATTGAGTTCGTAATGCTTATGTCCTTCCGCTAGTTCAAGTTCGCGCAAAATGCCTAGCCGAGCCATTAACTTTAAGGTTCGGTAAATGGTGGATAAGCTTATGTCCTCACCTTCACTGTGCAACAACTCGTGGAGGTCTTCAGCACTAAGATGCTGACCTCTGGGAAGATGTTGAAAGACATTCAGGATGGTTTCCCGTTGGGGAGTTAAACGCCAGCCCCGCTCGTTCAGTTCAGCCTTGAGTGAGGTTGCTGTGTAGAAAGACATGTTGACCTTCTCAAGAAAGTAGCCCTATTGAGAAGAATAGCGAATTCCTAGAATATTTGCAACAATCGAAGCTTATTGAGAATAATATTTAATAAGAAACAAGGCGAAGAAATAGGGAAAGCAACTGGAAAAAGGAAGCAAGATAAGTTAAGAATTATATCTTTTGCTTTTTTCTTTTTTCCTTTTGACCACTGCTGTGAGTGTCAGTTGTTACTTGTGGGATCTAGTTTTATGCCTTGTCCCTGCTGGGTGCAGTATTTACCGCTTTTTACCACTGCTTGCCGCTCCCTGACTTTCTATATTTGAAATCACAAAACCCTCCTTAAAAAGGGGGGTTTTGAGAAATTAGTATTGGGCAGTTGTGAAAATGAAATTACTATTTCTTAGCCCAAGGACTCCAGATAGTCGCGTACACGGTTGCGGCGCTTGGGTTGCCGCAACTTTTGTAAAGCTTTGGCTTCAATTTGACGAACTCGTTCTCTAGATAAATCCAGAGCGCGACCAATTTCTGCCAAGGAGTAAGGATGACCATCTCCTAAGCCAAACCGCATCCGAATCACATCTCGCTCGCGGCTGGTGAGATCGGCAAGCAGCTGCTGCAAATCTCGGTGTAAAGCTTCTCGCATTAACACTTCTTCGGGAGATATGCTGTCTGTTTCCAGCAAGTCGCCTAATTCTGTGTCTTTCTCCTTTCCTACTTTAATTTCTAAAGAGACAGAACGAGGCACCCGAAGTAAAACTTCCCGTACCTGCTCCGGTGTCATTTCTAACTCAACGCCGATATCCTCAATGCTTGCCGTGCGACCTTTTTCTTGAGAAATTTTGCGCTGAGCTTTCTTAATTTTGTTGAGCTTTTCGGTGATGTGAACCGGCAGGCGGATAGTACGACTTTGAGTTGCGATCGCTCTGGTAATTCCTTGGCGAATCCACCAGTAAGCATAGGTGCTAAACCGATAACCTTTGGTCGGATCGAACTTCTCAACCGCCCGTTCTAGCCCAAGGGTTCCTTCCTGGACTAAATCCAACAATTCCAGTCCGCGATTTTGATACTTCTTCGCCACAGAAACCACTAGACGCAGGTTGGCCTTGATCATGTGTTCTTTGGCGCGAATGCCAGTGGCCTGAATCCGCTCTAGCTCTTCAACTGCCAGACCTGCTACTTCTGCCCAGCGACGCTTCCCAGCAGCTAATGTAGGCTTCAGGTTGCTCAGCTCAATACCCGCTTCCGTCGCCCACCGTTCCAAAGAAGGACGGTGCCCCAACTGAGATGCTAGACGATCGTGTACTTCAATCAGATGCACATACGGCTGAATCACTGGATCTGCCTGGTTGGCAGTATCATTTCTCAGCTCCAGCAACCGCATATGACGCTGGACTTTTTGAGCTTCCGAGACTTCCTCATCTCGCCCTAGTAACCGAACCCGGCCAATTTCCTGAAGATATAACCGAACCAGATCGGTAGTACGACGGCTGGCAGTTGCCCGTAGAGATGCCTCGCCGAGTCGCCCGTACTCTGCATCTAGACCTTCCATCTCAGGGCTATCGAGATCATCCACCGGGGGTCGAGCATCGTCGTTCAACACGGCAGACCCAAAGTTGTAATCTGGCAACTCGGAGTCAAATTCTGTATCTGTCTCTGCATAAAAAGGAGTGGCTGGCATAGGGATCTCTCAATTGCGTCCGGAATAGTCTTTCAATTAATCACTTCACTACTTATTGCTAGAATTCCCACCCTCCAGGACGAAACAGCTAATGCTTACCTTTCTGTTACTTTCTGTTACATCTAGCTGCATGACACTTACTGAATTCATCGATATCGATGGTTATGCAGGTAGGGACGACGTGACATTCAGAAAAACCTGTCTCTAGTAGGATTCAGATTTCTATCTTTGGGTAGTATAGGCAGCGCTCAATCTTAGAGTAGTGATTTGGGTCAAAGGCCAAGTTAATCTACATCACCAATTGAAGGATTTCCTGAAAAATCCCTAGGGTTAAGAAAGAATATTGGCTCAAAGAGTTCCCTATAGATGGTTTTAAGGGCTAAAACCTAGCTATACTCAGGTTTGCTGTCTCTTAGCATGAGTGCTTCAACTGCTGCGAGTGGGGTAACTTCCCCTTTGAGCAAGCGATAGACTTGGTAAGAAATCGGAACTGAAATTTCTTCTCGATCCGCTCGTTGAATCAGCACGGAAGCGGTGTTGACCCCTTCAGCGGTTCCTTCCAGCTCGGTTAAAACTTCGGAGAGTGTCTTACCTTGAGCCAACCTGTAACCAACCTGATAATTGCGACTGAGACTGCTGTTGCAGGTGGCGAGTAAGTCACCAAGTCCTGACAATCCATAAAACGTTTCAGGTTGTGCCCCCCAGCAGTTGCCGATGCGGATGATTTCAGTAAGACCACGGGTTAACAAAGCGGCTTTGGCATTCGTTCCCAATTGCAACCCATCACAAGTACCGGCAGCGATCGCCATCACGTTTTTTAGCGTTCCGCCGAGTTCCACTCCCAAAGGATCAGCATTGGTATAAACCCGAAAACTGGGGGACGAAAACACCGCTTGCACCGACGAGGCAGCGGCAGCATCCCGGCTGGCTACCACCGTAGCAGCTGGCAATCCTTGTTGAATTTCTTTAGCAAGATTTGGCCCCGATAGAACGACCACTGGGCGAGTCGGAAATGCCGCCTGCCATATTTGTGAAGGGGTGCAGGTAGTGACAGGATCTAATCCTTTGGTAGCGGTGACGAAAATTGGCTTAGAAGAGACAGCCTTTTGTACATTCGCCGCAACCTCGCCGACACCTTTCATCGAGATGGCGGATAAAACAATTTCAGCATTCTCTAGAACCGCCTCTAAGCATAGGGAAGACTGACGCGACCACACACGGACGTGATGACCGTTCTGAGATGCGAGAGAGGCAAGGGTCGTACCCCAAGCGCCCGATCCAAGAATCGCTATGGTGAGTTTTGAGTTTTGACCTTTCGCTTCCCTCAAGGGAATCGTTTTGATTGAGTTAGAGGAGTTCTGGTCACTCATAACTCTTGAATCGAGGATAGCGTTCCATCAATTCCCGCACCTGTTCGGCATGATAAGAACTCCGAGTCAGGGGAGAGGAGACGATTTGCAGGAAACCCAGCGACTCGCCAAACTGTCTCCAAGCATCAAACTGAGCAGGTGTGACAAAGCCATCGACTTTCAAATGTTTTTGGGAGGGTTGGAGATATTGCCCAATCGTCAAAATATCGCAATCGACATCTCGTAAATCTTGCATTACCTGCCGGATTTCGGCGTCAGTTTCTCCCAGCCCTACCATCAAACCAGATTTTGTGTAAACCCAAGGGGCTAACTCGCGGGTTCGATGTAGTAGTTCGAGCGATCGCTGATAATTCCCTTGAGGACGCACCCGCCGGTAAAGACTGGGAACCGTTTCTGTATTGTGGTTTAGTACTTCCGGCGCTGCCTGGAGGATTGTTTCGAGTGCCCCCCAGTTGCCGCACAAGTCAGGAATCAATACCTCAATTGTCGTCTTTGGTGAGGTGGCGCGTACCGCTTGAATGCAGCGGACAAACTGAGACGCACCGCCATCCGGCAAGTCATCCCGGTTCACGGAGGTAATTACGACATGATTGAGTCGGAGTCGTCTAACTGCCTCCGCCAAGTTTTCTGGTTCCGTGGGGTCAAGCGCTTTGGGCTTTTTCTCAAAGTCGATATCGCAATAGGGGCAAGCCCGCGTGCAGGCTGGCCCCATAATTAAGAATGTCGCTGTACCGGCTTGGAAACACTCGCCGATGTTGGGGCAAGAGGCTTCCTCACAAACGGTATTCAGCCCCAAATCCCGCAAAATTTCTTTAACACTACCGACTCGCTCCCACTGAGGCGCTTTGACGCGCAACCAATCTGGTTTAACAGCCACAACCCGCTTTTTCCACTTTCAGTCATACAGAGTTTATCGTAGCAAGCAACGGACTCAGTGAATTAATTTCTGGTGGAGTGGGTTGGTGATTTGGGATTTGGCGTGATATTGTGGATCTAGTTTGTCACTTATGACAACGGGATGTAGCGCAGCTTGGTAGCGCACCTCGTTCGGGACGAGGGGGTCGCAGGTTCAAATCCTGTCATCCCGATTTTGATTTTTTGAATGACACTTGCGATGTCATCCTGAAGTGCGTCCAATAATTCTCATTTGACGATCGACAACGTTACCCCTAGACTCCTCAACAGAGGTACCAGGAACAGGTTCATCAAGGTTGTCATAATCATGACTTGCGTCATTCAGATCCGATCCCTCAGAATAATCGGCGCGTGCGGTATCGGGGCCAGCATCAGGGGTGAGAAACCCACTGCCAGTGTTGTCAGCGCCTACGGCATCAACGTGCTTCGGTTGATTTGAAAACATTGTTTTTCCTCCGGTTATAAGGCACAAATAAGATTTCATAACTACAGATTTTTTCTGTTAGTTATGCCATAAGTGTTGAAATTTTATTGCAGCTCTACATCAGTCTGAAGACTTAGTCCGAGTTGAGTGCGATCGCACTTTGCTGATGGAGTGAGATGGGGTGCGATCGCATCTTGACCCCGTTGTCAGCCAGTAATTTTGCTCTGGCTAGATGTATTTTTTTAGGGGTGGGTGGGGACACTGAATGAGGGAAGCAATCGCGCCTTGAGCGTTGCGCTTCACTCCACTCAGGATGCAAAATAACAACTTATTAGACTTTTAAAACAGCTTCTAAAAGTAAGCACAGCTAGTGGAGATCGCCTTTTTCCCTACCACTTTCCTACACAAAAAACCGAGCCACAGTGCAGGTAAAATCTGGCAATAGAGGTGAACTTAACTCATCATTATTTAGTAGCGTTGCTATCAATTTTAGCGTCGCATTTTCGCGGTGGTAGATTTCAACTTGTTGCAAGCGCCAATCAGCAATCCAATACTCTTGGACTCCCCGTGATGCGTAAAGTTTGAGTTTAGGTTCTCTATCTTGGCGTTCATTCTCTATACCAGGTGATAACACTTCCACCACTAATTCTGGTGCGCCTGTTAGATGTCCCGCCTCGTCTAGCAATACAGCTAATCTTCCGTTACTAGCCCACACTACATCTGGTATGACGTTATCTGATTCGCTGAATAGCACACCCGGAGTGATGCTGGCTTGCCCTAAACCACTAAAAACAGACCAAGCATCGACTTCTCAACAGATGTTGAAGCAGGTGCGTTGATGCTTCCAGTGGGGCGCTCTGGTCATAAACAACTCTCCATCAATAATCTCATAGCGCGTGCCTTCGTTTTCAGGTAAGAGGTTGATATCTGTAGTAGCCCAACGCACTCCATTAGTTACCGTAGGCTGCATAGGAGAACTCCTTTTCATTAGCTGTATATATAGTAGTATCCCTATTAAAGAACCCGGTTTCTCTTCTGAAACCGGGTTCTTTGATGAAATGTAGCAGTAGTTATTCGCTAATAGCTACCTGCACTTTATCTTCCACCACTCTTACAGGAAAAGTAGGAACGCTTACGGTTTCATCGTCTAAGCATTCTCCGGTGAGCAAGTTAAAATTTTGCTTGTAGATGGGGGATGCAACTTTGGGAATGCCATTGCGATCGCCTAAAATTCCCCGCGATAGGACAAAGGCTTTACTAAAGGGATCGTAATTGCCTAGCGCAAATACATCAGTTTCTTGTCCCACACGGAAAATTGCCACCTGTTGATCTTCAACTAAAGCGCAAACTCCAGTGTTGGGCGCGATCACTGACAGCGGACAAATATCAACCCATGTAGAAATTGTCTGACGAATCGGTAATGCTTGAACCATTTTCTTTTCCTATTGATTAACGGATTGGTGTAGCCTAGCTTGAAAAATTCAACACATTGCAGCAAGTCAAACTAACTCAAAAACTCGCTCTTTGGTTATTTTAACCGTACTGCATAGTTCGCTTAACACAGGTTCCAAATACAGCACGGCTGCAATGTTATTTCTGCCTGATTCCTGCTGCTTACGCCTAATTTCTTCTAGGTCAACGGAATGTTTCTTGACACGAAACATTCCTATATACTTCCACCTAGCTCGATGTAGCTTGAGGAACACTGGAATAGCACCTCCTTGTTGGCAGAGTATCTCAGCTTTCTGTTTTACTTTTGGTGAATCTTCTACCAAAACTTCATCAGGAGCTTTTGAGTCCAGGGTAGGCTTAAAACATCCACACACAATCTTTCCAGCACGCTGAGGAAGATAAGTTTGGAGTTCTCCACCCAATGCAGAATGAATTTGATAGCGTGTGTATGTTTTTCCTACTTGAAATAACATCAGTTTTTTTAAACTGTAGGTAATGCACCAGAGCAACAGTCAGCTTATTCGGAAATACCAACTAAAACCTTCTCGTGGTCATAAGCTGGACGTTTTTGCCCCCGTTCCTCTACATGAACTAAACCAGGATCGGGTTGGTCAGAATTGACAAAGTGACGGAATCGCTTCACTTTTTCTGGATCTTCAATTGTGGCTTTCCACTCACACTGATAGGTATTGACAAGATGCTGCATTTCTGATTCTAATTCAGCACAAATGCCCAGAGAATCTTCAATAACTACCTGCTTCAGGTACTCGATGCCTCCTTCCAGCTTATTGAACCAAGTTGCAGTGCGTTCTAGTCGATTCGCGGTGCGAATATAGAACATCAAGAACCGATCCAAATATTTAATCAGCGTTTCCTTGTCAATATCTGTTGCTAACAAAACTGCGTGTTGTGGCTTCATTCCTCCGTTGCCACATACATATAAATTCCAGCCATTTTCAGTTGCGATAATGCCAAAGTCCTTGCTTTGAGCCTCGGCACATTCGCGGGTACAACCCGATACAGCTGATTTTAATTTGTGGGGCAATCGCAAGCCTCGATATCGCAGTTCGATCTCAATCGCCAAAGTGGTTGAATCCTGAACCCCAAAGCGGCACCAGGTGCTACCTACACAAGATTTGACCGTGCGGAGTGCCTTCCCATAAGCGTGTCCCGATTCAAATCCAGCATCTATCAGTCGCTGCCAAATTTGGGGTAATTGATCTACCCGCGCACCTAATAAATCGATCCGTTGTCCACCTGTAATTTTGGTATAAAGACCAAAATCTTTAGCAACTTCTCCCAACACAATCAGCTGATCTGGTGTTAGTTCACCACCGGGAACTCTGGGGATTACTGAATAAGTTCCATCCTTCTGAATGTTTGCCAGGTAATAATCATTGGTATCCTGCAACCCCACATGCGGCATTTCTAAAATATACTCGTTCCACGTTGAAGCGAGAATAGAAGCTACAGCAGGCTTACAAATTTCACACCCCTTCCCTTTTCCATGTTTTTGAATTAAATCTTCAAAAGTCAGGATTTTTTGAGAACGCACCAAGTGATAAAGTTCCTGACGGGAATAGGCGAAGTGTTCGCAGAGATGATTTTTTACCTCTATCCCCGCTTTCTTCATCTCAGCTTTGAGGATATCAGTTACCAGTGGCACGCAACCGCCGCAACCTGTGCCGGCTTGGGTGCATTTCTTTACACTGGCAATATCAGTGAGTTGCCCTTCTTGGATGGCACTACAAATTTGCTCTTTGCTAACATTATTGCAAGAGCAAATTTGGGCAGTATCTGGTAAACTCTCCACACCCATACCGACTGTGGCAGACTTGCCTTCGCGGGGTGGCATCAGCAAATCTTCTGGATGAGGCGGGAGCGCGATCGCATTCTGCACAAATTGCAGCAGCGTACCGTAAGCTGAAGCATCTCCTACCAGAATTCCACCTAAAAGATGGCTACCATCTTCATTTAAAACCAGTTTTTTGTAAACACCTTGGATGGTATCAGTAACGGAAATTTCTTTAGCGCCGGGAGATTTGGCAAAGGCATCCCCGAAACTGGCAACATCCACTCCCAACAGTTTGAGCTTGGTGGACATATCCGCGCCGGTAAAGCTGCTCGTCCCTGTTTTGCTCAGGATATCTGCCGCTACGCTTGCCATTGTATAGCCAGGAGCGACTAAGCCGTAAATTCGATTTTGATAAAGGGCGCATTCTCCAATAGCATAAATATTTGGATCTGAAGTTTGGCAAGAATCGTTGATAACGATCCCGCCGCGATCGCCTACTGCTAATCCACATCCTCTCGCGATTTCATCGCGAGGACGAATTCCCGCAGAAAAGACAATCATATCTGTCTCTAACTCTTCACCATCAGCAAAGGTCATTTTAGCAACCTTGCCATCAATGCTGACAATTTCTGTTGTAGATTTACTGGTATGAATTGAAACCCCAAGTTCTTCTATCTTGTTGCGAAGGATGTTGCCACCGACATCATCAATTTGTAGTGGCATTAATCTGGGTGCGAACTCAACAACATGGGTTTTTAAACCCATATTTTTGAGAGCGTTCGCACATTCCAAACCTAATAATCCACCCCCAACAACGACACCAGTTTGGCAATTTTTCGCATAGGATGACATTGCCTCAAGGTCATCTATTGTCCGGTAGACAAAATTACCTTTCGCATCATTCCCTTTAATTGGCGGTACAAAAGGATAGGAGCCTGTTGCTAGAACAATTTTGTCATAGGCAATTGTTATCCCATTCGCTGATGTAACTGTTTTTTCTTCCCGGTTAATCGCAACTGCCTTATCACCGATATGGATTTCAACTCCATTTTCTTGGTACAAACCCGGTTGAACTAACGATAAATCTGCCGCAGTTTTGCCTGAAAAGAAACCACTCAAATTAACCCGATCGTAAGCAACACGAGGCTCTTCGCAAAATGCGATCAAGTTCCATTCCTGCGTCGCTCCTTTAGCGATCATCAGTTCTAGAAACTTGTGTCCTACCATACCGTTGCCGATAACAATAAGATTCTTTTTGCCGGTCATGCAGTTTTATAACGCCTATTTTTACAATCTTCTTAATTAGTCCTATAAAAGATTTCAAAGTAAGTTTGTAAAAATTGTTACACTAAACTGTTTGGCTATGCAGTGTGCGAATGATCCCGATTGTGTTTTTGCATGAGGAGTGAAAACTTTATACAAATGTGGGTCAATTTAGCAGCAATACTCATTTCAAATTTGTTTGTAGAACCCCGCATTCAGCATCAAACTATTGGGGCAATGCCTACACAAGGCTAAGTTAATTTTTCCCCGATTTCAGGCAAAAGTTTTACCGATGTAGCTTCTAACTGAAGCAGGGTGGGCATTGCCCACCCTGCTCAACGAAAATGTGAGTTAAGTGTTTTATTCTTCTTTTGGGCCAAAAACCATTTGTAGAAGCACTGGCTGACCGTCGGCGCGGTGATATTTATCTGCCCAATCCCGGATGACCATATCCAGTTCTTGCATGGCTGCCTCAATGCGATCCGGTGGAATATCGAGTTCCTCTAGTATCCGCATCACATTTAGCTGTCGGTCTGCCCAATCTTTCATCAGTCGGAAGTAGCGGGCAGTATCCTCAATCATGATATAAGTGCGTTCTTCGTCCTCAGCGGGTGAGTAGGAAGCGCGAGTGAGGGCGTAGAAGGGCAATCCCCAAGGAGAATCAATTCGCGTTACCGTGCCGGAATAGATTAAGCGCCGCTTGATGTGTTCGGCGAATGCTTCGCTTAGAGGAATGCGGCGTTCTTCTGGCAAGTCTTCCTGGGAACGACTGTGGAGAAATTCAATTAATTCTAGAAACTGAAAAGCGTTGATTAGCTGGGCATCCGGCAGATTATTTGGCAGTTTTTCCTCAAGGTATCGCTTTTCGTCAGCGGTCAGGTTGGTGCTATAGATGCGCGATCGCCCCGGTTGCCACGGAAACTGCTCCATCCAAACATAGGGAAACTGAATTAAATACCGAGGTTCTTGGGAACCCAGCATCTTCAGCAGTTTCCCTTCGGTCAGCGCTTGCCGAACTTCCTCGACGATGACTTTGACTCGCTTCGGCTCAATGTGGTGCAGGTGCCCCGTCATCCGGATATTTTGACCCTGCTCCAAATAAGTCATGTAAATCGCGCACTTTGCTGCCGTGGCAGCAGCATCCAGGAAGGCTCCGTGTCGGTGCCCGCCGGTTCTCATCGCACTAAAGGCCAGATAAAACATGATCTGATCCATCGCACCGGGGCTAAGGCTTTTGATCAGATCCAGGTCGTTGCTCATATCAGGGGTGATCGCATCGCAAGGGGACAAAACACTGGTTCCTTGGTGAAAATGGTGAAAAGCTTATGTTTCCACATTTGCAGTGAGTTCAATTCACTCGCTGAAACTATTGAACTCTAAGCACCCCGATAGCATGAACGTAAATAATCTCTAATTATAGAAAAGGACGGCCTAATATATAGCTTTTGTCAGGGAATAAATTCTCCGTGACAGGCAAAATTAGACAAATAGTGCCCCAAGTACACTGGCACAAACCTGCTAGAGCTTAGTTTGCTGCCTTCAAATGAGCTTTCATCGACCTCAGTCGCAAGGTGAAAAGCGGATCGATGACTTGTTCAGATTTGGCTAAATAGAGGATAATTCTAGACGATAGAGATATATTCGGGCGAAAACGCATCTCGGCGTCCGGTTCCTTTATCCGGAGACGGTTCGTTCCCACGTTTCAGCGATACGGCTAGCTCGGAAGACGTGGATGGCAGTTGCTTGGCAGAGGCGGACTCGATCCCTAAGAAATTACCTGAAGAGATTGATAGTAAGCTCAACAACATGATAGAGGTGTAAGGGCGCATAGCAGATGTCCGTGTCAGGGTTATAGTCCCTGATACGGAGTTCTTGATCGTTAACCAGGAAAAATTTCGGTTAGAGCTTAGTCGGTTCCGATTGAGTTCTGCTTTTGTTTAAGGTTAGAGGTACGATGCCTAAGGCTCAAAAATGAGTGCGATCGCTCCCAGGAGCAATAATTTTTTCCACAATCAACCATTTGCCCGATTGATTGAGATATCCGCACACAGAGAGCATCTGCCGATCGAGGCAGGTTTGGAGTTCTCCGTCTACTTCTGGGCGCAAGGCGATCGCTATCCAGGTTTGCTCTTCCCCAGCAGCTGGCTCCTTTACAGTGAAGGTGTAATCTTGCTCGGCATGGCGATGGAACACTCCACAGAAGAGTGCTGAGTTTGAAGCGGATTTTTCAATGCTTCCGCCAACCGCTTCCCCATCGCTGTGTTTCGTAAAGGGTGAGGGAACTTCCACATATTTTGAATCCTGTGGCGTCTGGGGTTCCAGGTAAGGGCAGTTGCCATTGAAGGGATAGGTGTCAGGGCGATCCAAGTAATCTCGTTGCCTGTGCAGCCAGTCGGCGCGATCGCGCGGTAAATTGAACAGAGGGAAAATTGCTGCTGGCGATCGCTCATCTTGTAACAATGCTTCTTGCAGGACTCGGACAGGTAAATCTCTGGGTTGACAACTTCGCTGCACGCAAAGCGCCGCCGCCATTCCCGCCGCCTGACCAATATTCATGACGATGGGCTGTAACCGGGTGGAACCGTTGGCAATATGGGAGACGGAGATATTTTTTTCGCAAACCAGCAGTCCATCCACAGACTCTGGAATTAGACAAGTGTAGGGAAGGGTGAAAGGAGTGCCAGTCCAGCGTCCACCCCAGCGAATTGATTTTGGTTTAACAAGAAAGTTGTAGTTAGGGTAATGGTGGTCGTTGGGGTAGTTGCCGAAGGCGATCGCATTCACCTCCCCAGCCGTATCCACAGGTAGGGGTGCAACCTTTCCCCCCGCCACTGGCAAGATATCCTGCTCTCGCACGGTCGCCAGTCCCACAAGGCGTCTACTTTCCCGATAGTAAGGGTGTAGGGCATAACCACCTCCACCGAGAGCGTTTTGAGTTTTGATTGAGTTTTGATTGAGTTTGGGAGTCAAGCGTGAGGGAAAGATTTGAGTCGCTAAGCCGTAACGCCGCCCCAGCTTAGTTTGAATAAAGCGGACAAAGCTTTGAGTGTGCCACAGACTCTCTTGAAGAAATTGATGCCACGCCGCCTCCGACTCTATCAGACGCCCCACTCCTTCCCCATAGTCATTGCCGCATAGGGGCCAATTGATCATGAAAAGATTCCCCGGTAAACGCCCATAATTGAGAAACTGCTCCCAACCGTAGCGATCCCAGCTACCTTGGAAGGATGAAGGAGGAAGGATAAAAGATGAAGGAGGAGGGGGAATTTCCGGCGCACTTGCTTCCTCACCAAAATCTTGCAGAATTGCCACCCAGGTGGGAGCTTGGACTGGGTATCGCTGAGTCAATTCATTGTGAGAAACAGGCGCACTAGGTTCGCCAAACTCCGATTGCAATTCCCATCCCCAGCGGTACGGCACAGATGCTAGAGGCAACAAGTCTCCCAGTTCGGTGCCATCTAGGGTGATTTTGGATTGAACGGTGAAATCGGCAAATCGAACCCCAAGGATGCGATCGCCTGTTCGCAAAACCTCTAAGGGCACTTGCCCCGCAACCCAGTCTAGATTTGGCAATTCTTGTACCCAATCAGCAAATATTTGGGCACCAATCCGGGGATCGTAACTAAACAGACTCACCCAACTATTGTTTAAGCCTCCCATTTGCCGAGAACGCAATTCCCCTAAAAACTCACCCCAAAGCCCCGTCTGAAAGGCAGCAAGTTCATTACCATCCGGGGCAGCAACCCCCGCTGAGGTGAGCATTCCCCCCAGCCAGGTAAATTCACTCACCAGCATTGTCTTGGCACCGCGACGGGCAGCTTGTATCGCAGCTGCGGTTCCTCCCGTTCCGCCTCCCACAACCAAGACATCTACTTCTATTAATTCATTCATCAGCAATTCCGTTTCAGAATAGACAATCGATCGCGAACAATAGACAATTAGCTATAAACAATCGGCTATCGAAAGTATAAAGTCCATCGTTTAAGGAAAAGCATGAAAGCACAAGTATTCAGAGGCGTCAATCAGCTCAGTTACGAAGAAGTGCCGACGCCGGAAATTGCACCCGATGAAGTCTTGGTACAAGTAAAGGTTGTGGGATTGTGTCAGTCTGACATCAAGAAAATTCGCTATCCTCTCTACCAGCCACCGCGCATTTTTGGTCATGAAACTGCTGGAGTAATTACTTCTGTGGGAAGCGAAGTGACTGGCTGGCAGATTGGGCAACGAGTTGTGGTCATGCACCATATTCCTTGTATGCGCTGCGACTATTGCCTTAACGACAACTTCTCGATGTGCGATGTTTACAAAAACGTCACGACCACGGCTGGATTTACTCCCAGCGGCGGCGGTTTTGCAGATTATGTGAAAGTGCCCGGTCACATTGTCCGCAGCGGCGGATTAATTCCCATTCCGGATAATGTCAGCTTTGAGCAAGCGAGTTTTGTGGAGCCGACAAATTGCTGTCTAAAAGCAGTTAAAAAAGCCCAAGTTGCTCCTGGTCAAACCGTTTTGATTACAGGTGCTGGCCCAATTGGGCTAATGTTTATCATGCTGGTGAAGTATTTCGGAGCCAGAGCGATCGCGACCGACTTAATTCCTTCTCGAATCGAGAAAGCTTTGAGTGTGGGGGCAGAAGCTGCATTCGATCCCCGCGACCCAGATTTATCAACTAAAATTAAAGCCCTTACTGGCGGATTGGGAGTGGATACGACTTTACTTGCCGTTCCCAGTGACAAAGCTTTTTTCCAAGCCCTTGATTGTACCCGTCGGGGCGGTAAAATTTTGTTTTTTGCTGAGTTTCCTGATGAAGTAGAAATCCCGATTAATCCAAATATTCTCTACCGCCGAGAAATTGATTTAATGGGTAGCTATAGTTCTTCATACCGGATACAAAATCTAGCAGCAGATATTGTATTTAACCAGCGAATTGATGTGGAAGCCTTAATTAGCGATCGCTATCCCTTGCAAAATTTAGCCGCTGCTGTGGAACAAGCGATCGCACCTACCCCCGAAACTTACAAAATTCTCATCTATCCCCAAATAGCCGAGTAATTTTAGTAGCTGTCTCGTCTTCATTTCACTCTTTTGTAGGGAGTCCTTGTTTAAAGATTTTGACAGAGCAACCAGATAGATTTATCATCTATCTAATGATAGAATTATTTTGAAATTTTTAAACTATGGACACCTCTTCTCCTACTCGTGGGCAGCTAGAAAGAACTCTATCGCAGCGCATCCAAGCTTTGTACCGAGATCAACTGGGGCATCAACCTAGTCAAATTACCTGTCAAATTTTTGAGGAAAAAATTGCGATTATTCTAGAAAATGCCATTACGGCACCAGAGCAACTTCTAGCAAATAGCGGTCAAGAAGAGTTAGCTGAGCAAGTAAGGACAGATTTAGAAAAAGCACTTGAGCCACAACTGAAAGCGCTTATTGAGGAAGTGGTTGGCGTATCTGTGATTGACCTACTCAGCGATGCCAAACTAGACACAGGTCGGACTGGTACGATTGCTGTCTTAGCCAACGCTCCTAAAGTTCGCAATTAATCCCTCACTTCGGCTAAGCATCTAACACAGCATAGATTTATGTGGATGGTTTGCACGACTCAACAACCTTTTGTCAGTTTTTAAAGTATTTCTGACCCTTGTGCGATCGCGGCATCCCATTTCTATAACAACTACCAAATAACCATTTATCAATTGATGACTCAATCTATAAGCCTAGAATTATTCATTTAAATTAATTGAGATAGCGGTCAATGAGAGCTTCTAACTCATCAATGACATAAGGCTTGCTAATGTAGTCATTGCAGCCTGCAAACAAAAGACCTTCCCTGTCTTCTGTTCTTGCCAAAGCCGTCACAGCAACAACGGGGATCTTCATTGTTTGGGGATTCTGTTTCAGAGAACGCACAACTTCTACGCCGTGAATGTCAGGTAGGAGAATATCTAGCAAAATCAGCTTTGGCTGATAATGTTGCGCCATAAATAAAGCTGCCCGACCCTCCTTTGTCGTAATAAATGAGCAATCAAGAGCGAGTAGCACTTCGCTCATGAGTAGCAAGTTGTCTTCATTGTCTTCTACAACCAAAATGAGAGGCGATTCGATATTTGCCTGGGAGGCAGGTTTTGAGAAAGAGTGCAGATCTAAGCGTTGTTCGGGGGAACTCATCAAAATACGAAGCTATCCTCTCCAGAAGTGGACAACCGAGGGATTGCCCAAGTTATACCCATTCACTTGATTGACGGTACACAAATGATTCCCTGTTTGCCCCTTGTTTTACAAGGGTTTAGGGATCGGCTGCGGGAAAAGTGAAACGGTATTACGAGGCATTCCCCAGGCGGCATTTTTTGGCGCTTGGAATCGATTGGCTCGTAGCTTCCCCACTAGGTTGATCTTTTAAGTTCATCTTGGCAAGAGAACACAGCAAGCTAGTGGTGATGTTGCTTGTCCCCTGATTCTATAAAAAATTAGTTAAAAAACTGCACAACTTAAACATTAATATTCATTGTTACTTTTAGCACTAGATATATACACACTTCTGTGCTAAGAATCGTTGAAAAACTAAATTTTTGAATACATTTGGCGTTTCTTGGTTAGCTGCAAAGCATCACAAATATATTGAAAACCGTTTCGGATACTTGGGGGAATTGAACCCTATCCCTACTTTGTAAGATTGGCACTCTCTACCCTCATCAGGGATTTAGCGCTTAACAACTAACCTTGTCAAGATACTAAATATTGAAATTTTCCAATGTTGTGGATATCTATCTTTAGGAGATGTCCGGAAAATTGCTCGCACTGTTACAGTCTAATAAAAAAGGTGAAAGAATTTACCTTTCCTGAGAGCGATCGCTATGCAGGACACAATCAAACCCACTCGTGGTGAATTAGAACGAACCCTGTCACAGGAAATTCGGGCTTTCTACCACGCCCAACTAAGTCACCAGCCTGGTCAGGTGACTTGCCAATTTATGGGTGACAAAATTGCGATTCTTATCGAAGATTCTATTACTCGACCCGAACAACTTCTGGCACAAAGCGGTCAGCAAAGGCTGGCACAGAGAGTTCGAGAGAATATAAACCACGTCCTACAACTGCAACTTAAACAGCTAATTGAGGAAGTGGTGAAAGTCCCAGTCATCGATCTGATGATCGACTCCGCCCTAAAAACAAGTCGTACCAGTACCGTTGCGATTTTAGCCGCAACCCCTACGACGCGCAATCCAGACTGAATTCCACCGAATCGACCTGAGACGGATTCCATCTCAGGTTGCGCCGGACAACAGCCTCTAGATCCTCCAGCAAGTAAGGCTTGCTAATATAGTCATTGCAGCCTGCCGTGAGAATGCGATCTCTGTCTTCCGCCCTTGCCAGCGCCGTGACGGCGATAACAGGAATTGTCCGGGTTTCAGGATCTTCCCTGAGTTGACGGACAATTTGAAGACCATCTAAGTCAGGCAACATAATATCCAGCAAAATCAGGTTTGGCTGTTCGGTTCGTGCCTTTTCAAAAGCACTATGACCGTCAATTGCTGTGATGATTGAGCAATTTAACGGCTCTAAAACGTAAGCAAGCAATAATAAGTTGTCTTCATCGTCATCGACTGCCAATACCACAGGCAACTTGGCAGTAAGACACTGATTGCTACTGCTCAAAAAATTTTGACGGGTACGGTGGGAAAGTTCCAAATCATCCATCCTCTTTTTCCAGCTAATTTCTAGACTGGCAGTCACCCTCACCAGAAGAGTGGACGAGGCACTCCTTAAGCGGTGGCGAAGCGCTTGCAATGGAATGGCTCGCGTGTAACCTACTAAGTTGGAGAGCCGATGCTCGAGCTAGAGGAAAAGACGAGCCAAGTTAGTAGGAGCCTTATTATCATTGACATTGCTATTGTACATAAAATTTACAATAACCTAAAGAATTTGTTAAGAAAATACAATTCTTGTAAGTATGCTTAGCACTTACTAAACATAGGCTAGAGGGCAACCTAGAATAGAAATCTTCGGGAGTAGCAAGATAGCAGACTGGTAGTCGTACCACATCATCCGGAGTTAGCCCGGGATTAACCGGAGCAATAAGACGCGAGGAATTGCGTCTGGAAACTAACTTTAAGCAGATGCGACCTATAGAGTAGATGCCGTTTTAGATGCGGCTAGGAGTTCGCATTTGAGAAAAGCGCGGGTTGATGAATGGGGTGAATCAGCCTTCACGATTTGAGGGCTACCCCGATCTAATTAGGCATTGGAGGTTGAAGCAATGGGTATAGCCACGATTAACCCAGCAACTGGGGAAACGCTTCAAACGTTTGAGGCACTAACAGATACGGAGATTGAAACGAAGCTAGCACTAGCGCAATCAAGCTTTAAACAGTATCGGCAGACACCCATGCAAAAAAGGGCAGATTGGCTGAATGCCGCTGCTGAGATTTTAGAGAGCGATCGCGAACGCTTTGGCAAAATCATGACCCTAGAAATGGGGAAAACTTTAAAATCAGCGATCGCAGAAGTGGAAAAATGCGCCCTCGTCTGTCGCTTCTACGCCGAACGCGCCCCCGAATTCCTCGCGGATGTTCCAGCCCAAACCGACGCCAGCCACAGCTTTGTGCGCTATCAGCCTTTAGGCGTCATCTTGGCAGTCATGCCTTGGAATTTCCCCTTCTGGCAAGTGTTTCGGTTTGCCGCACCAGCGCTGATGGCGGGAAATGTCGGGTTACTCAAGCACGCCTCTAACGTGCCTCAGTGTGCATTGGCTCTGGAGGAGATTTTCCACAAAGCAGGATTCCCAGAAGGTGTCTTTCAAACCTTGCTAGTGGGAGCAGATAAAGTCGCTGCAATTGTAACAGACGAGCGAGTGAAAGCCGCAACCTTGACCGGAAGCGAACCTGCCGGGATGAGCCTCGCCGCCACCGCCGGGAAACAAATTAAGAAAACCGTTCTGGAATTGGGGGGAAGCGACCCGTATATTGTCCTAGAAAGCGCCGATTTGGATGCAGCCATTGCGACAGCAGTGAGTGCCAGAATGCTGAATAACGGTCAATCATGCATTGCTGCGAAACGGTTCATTGTCGTGGATGCGATCGCAGACCAATTTGAAAAAGGTCTGATTGAGAAGTTTGAGGCACTCAAAATCGGCGATCCGATGCATCCGGAAACCGATATAGGACCACTAGCAACCCCATCTCTTCTCAAAGATTTGGATTGGCAAGTTCAGGAAAGCGCCAAACTAGGAGCAAAAGTTCTCACAGGTGGACAGCCCTTATCTGACCGTCCGGGTAACTTTTATCTGCCCACAATTTTGACAGATATCCCAGCCGGTAGCCCAGCCGAAGCGGAGGAATTTTTTGGTCCCGTAGCGCTGCTATTCCGAGTGCCAGATATCAACGCCGCGATCGCGCTTGCCAATGCCTCGCCCTTTGGACTGGGTGCTAGTGCTTGGACTCAAGTAGAGGCAGAACGCGATCGCTTGATTGAAGAACTCGAAGCGGGTGCCGTGTTTATTAACGGCATGGTTAAATCCGATCCGCGTCTTCCCTTTGGTGGTATCAAGCGTTCCGGATACGGACGCGAGTTAAGCAAAGAGGGAATTCACGAGTTTGTCAACATCAAAACCGTGTGGGTGAAATAAGCGGTGGTGCATTCCAACGATGAATTAAATCCCATCCCACAAGTGGGATGGGGATGTCAATACGGGCGCACAGCTGTCCGCCCGTATTGGGCTAAATAGGGGCAATTCACGCATCTGGCCCCTACACAGAAACGAACCACTACAGATGCCAAGAGCATACAGAGGGGAGTAAGAAAAATGAATACTGCTGAACTATTAGTTAAATGTCTGGAAAATGAAGGAGTCGAATACATTTTCGGGCTTCCTGGCGAAGAAAATCTAGACATATTGGAAGCCCTAAAAACCTCTTCGATTAAATTTATTACTACTCGCCACGAACAAGGTGCTGCCTTCATGGCGGATCTCTACGGACGCCTGACCGGAAAAGCCGGAGTGTGCCTCTCCACGCTGGGACCAGGTGCCACCAACCTGATGACTGGCGTTGCCGATGCGAACCTGGATGGTGCGCCACTGGTGGCAATTACCGGACAGGTCGGCACAGACCGGATGCACATCGAATCCCACCAATATCTGGATTTGGTGGCGATGTTTGAGCCAGTCACCAAATGGAATACTCAGATTGTTCGTCCCAGCAACACACCGGAAATTATCCGCAAAGCGTTTAAAATTGCTCAGAGCGAAAAACCAGGGGCAGTTCACATCGATTTGCCGGAAAACATTGCGGAAATGACAGCCACTGGCAAGCCCCTACACAAGAATTGTGGGGAAAAAACCTTTGCTGCCTTCCATAGCCTTGAACAGGCATCTGAAGCCATTTCCCAGGCAAAAAATCCTTTGATTATGGTGGGAAATGGGGCGATTCGTGCAGACGCTAGCCTTGCACTGACCGAATTTGCCACGAAGTTGAATATTCCAGTAGTGAATACCTTTATGGGCAAAGGAGTCATTCCCTACACCCATCCCCTCGCCTTGTGGTCGGTAGGATTGCAACAGCGAGACCATATCAGCTGTGCGTTTGACCAAACGGATTTGGTAATTGCAATTGGTTACGACTTGATTGAATATTCCCCGAAAAAGTGGAATCCCCTCGGAGAAATTCCGATTATCCACATTGGAGATACGCCAGCAGAAATTGATAGTAGCTATATTCCCCTAGTAGAAGTAGTGGGGGATATTTCCGACTCGCTACGGGAAATCTTAAACCGAGCTGACCGGCAAGGCAAACCCGATCCTTATGCCTTGCAATTACGGGCAGATATCCGGGCGGATTATGAAGAGTATGCCAATGATGATGGGTTTCCGATTAAGCCGCAGAAAATAATTTATGACTTGCGGCAAGTTATGGGGCCAGAAGATATTGTGATTTCAGATGTCGGGGCGCACAAAATGTGGATCGCCCGTCACTATCACTGCGATCGCCCGAATACCTGCATCATCTCTAATGGCTTTGCTGCAATGGGTATTGCCATTCCCGGTGCGTTAGCCGCCAAGTTAGTTTATCCCCAGAAAAAAGTCATCGCCGTCACGGGTGATGGCGGCTTTATGATGAATTGCCAGGAATTAGAAACTGCCCTTCGCGTCGGCACTGCTTTTGTCACCTTAATCTTTAATGATGGGGGCTATGGCTTGATTGAGTGGAAGCAACACAATCACTTTGGCGAATCTGCGTTTGTCCACTTTAGCAATCCCGATTTTGTCAAATTGGCAGAAAGTATGGGGCTTAAAGGCTACCGAGTCGAATCCGCTGCGGATCTGATTCCAACCTTGAAAACTGCCCTAGAACAGGACGTTCCCTCGGTAATTGATTGTCCAGTAGATTACCGCGAAAACTTCCGTCTCACGCAAAAGGCTGGCGATTTGAGTTGCAAGATTTGGGAATAGTCATGAGTCATGAGTGATTAGTCATTAGTCATCAGTCGGTTGTCAATGACCGATGACTAATGAACAATGACCAATGACCAATCATGAATAACCCATGAAAATCGCTACTTGGAACGTTAATTCGATTCGCAGCCGCTTAGAGCAGGTGGTGCAGTGGTTGCAGGACAATCCGGTCGATGTCCTCTGCTTGCAAGAAACTAAAGTCGTAGATAAGGATTTTCCGCGATCGCCCTTTGAGGAACTAGGGCTTCACCTCTACATTTCCGGTCAAAAATCTTATAACGGGGTTGCCCTTCTGAGTCGTTCGGCCCTTGAAGATGTCAGCATGGGGTTTGCCCCAATTTTGGGTAAAGAGGATTTTGACGAACAGAAGCGGGTCATTACTGGCGTTCTCGATGGCGTTCGCATCGTGAATCTCTATGTGCCCAATGGCTCAGCCGTCGGTAGCGAGAAATACGAATACAAACTGCTTTGGCTGAAAGCCCTCCGCGAGTACCTGCAAGCACTACTCGAAAAACAGCCCACTTCCCTCTGTATCTGCGGCGATTTCAATATCGCCCCCGAAGACCGAGATATTCACGATCCACTCAGTTATAAGGGTCGGATTATGGCATCCGATCTAGAACGTCAAGCCTTGAGCAGCATTTTAGAGTTGGGTTTGGCAGATGCCTTTAGAAAATTCACAATAGAAACAGGACACTTCAGCTGGTGGGACTATCGAACTGGAGCGTTTCGACGCAACTGGGGTTGGCGGATTGACCATCACTACTTGACGCCAGACCTTTACGAACGTTCATCCAGCTGCACCATCGATCGCTCCCCCAGAAAATTGCCCAAACCCAGCGACCATACCCCCGTAATTGTAGAATTTTAAATTTTCCAGCATCAATCCCATACCCAAAATTGATTAGGAACTTAAAATCATGTTTTTAGTAACTGGAGCCACAGGCGGACTCGGACGCCGAATTGTGCGGCTGCTGCGGGAGAAGGAAATGCCGGTGCGAGCATTTGTCCGCCTGACATCCCGTTACAGCGAACTGGAACACCGAGGGGCAGAAATCTTTATTGGTGATTTGCAGCGCGATAAAGATATCGAAAAAGCTTGCCAAGGCGTTCAGTACATCATCGCTGCTCACGGCGGTGAGAGCGATGCTCAAGCGTTAGGCTACCGAGCGAATATTGAACTCATTGACCGGGCAAAAGAAGCTGGCGTCCAGCACTTTGTTTTCATTTCGGTATTGGGAGCAGACCGCGGGTACGAAGACGCACCATCCTTTAAGGCAAAGCGGGAAGTAGAAAAGTATCTCCAAGCCAGAGGACTCAATTACACCATCCTGCGCCCTTCAGGTTTTGCCTCTAACCTTTTACCCTTAGCAGAACGATTTCGGGATACTGGGATTTATCTGCTTATCGGCGATCCCAAAAGCCGGACTTCGATTGTGAGTACCGATGACTTAGCGAGGATTGCCGTAGACTCTGTAAACGTTGAAGGTGCCCGGAATCAAATTTTCCCTGTCGGAGGTCCAGATATCCTCCAGCGCCAAGATATTCCTCGCATTTTTAGTCGCATCTTCAATCAGGAACCGATCGTGATTAACCCACCGCTATTGGTGTTTGATGGGGTACGCGGGGCGCTGGGATTATTGAATCCTCAAGCCTCTAAAGCCTTAGGTACTCTCCGGACGTTACTGGACAACGAATTTTTCTGCACACCCCAGGAAGTTGAGCATTTGGAGTCGATTTTTGGAATGAAGATGGAATCCCTAGAGACTTTCTTGCGCCGTTACCTGGGTACTTGATTTTGCACCGCTAGATGCAGAGATTACCATGCTTCAGACTTGTCTGGTGATTTTAAGGAATCATAAAGGCAACTGCTTGAGACTCTGACTGAGCAACAGTTTGGGTTTGACCATTTAGCTGATAGTGAATGCGAGCGATCGCGTTCTCACCCCGCCGATAAATTTTCGATTTGCATTTGAGGCGATACTCCAATACTTTGCTTTCTCCTGGCTTTAGCACTACTTTAGCGGGACGTTCCAATTCTTGGGGAGTTGCACTCATGAGAACTTGCCCGGAACTTCCTGGCACAATTTCTATCTGGCTAATTTCAATCAACTGATTTTTTTTAGATGTATTGGTAAAAGCTAGGGAAATATCAGCGTAGCTAATTGCTGCCCCCGCTAAAATTTCGTAGGGAAGTAACTTGATTGTCATCATCATATTTGCCCTTTGAGAATTGATCCCAATTTGCTTTCCCCTATTTAAGTCTTGTTGAGGGAGAGAGTGTAGGTTAGTTTGAGCGATCGCGAAATCAAACTCAAACGGCTTGTTGGGTTTCGTGACCTCAAACGCCACGGCGCTCAACGGAGGGAACCCTGCTTTTTGTGTGGCTCCCCAACCTACAATGTCTGAAAGTAACTTGGTATGAGTTCCTAGCGTTATGCAAGTCACACAGGTTAGAAAATCCACAAAAGAATTCCTCCCAGGTTGGAACATAGCAAATTTGAATCAAAAACTCTTCAGAGGTTTCTAACTTCTAAAGAGTTTTGAATAATTTTGAAAGATTAGAATTAAGCAATTTTACCAAATATATGATCCACTAAGCTTGAAGAACCGAGCGTCGCTAAGCTCGAAGAGGCTAAATGAGCGGCACAGCCACAGCGTAACGGAAAAGATGAATTCATCAGCGAACCGTTAGCATTTAAT
Source organism: Trichocoleus sp. DQ-U1 (assembly GCF_039961925.1). Classification (NCBI taxonomy): domain Bacteria; kingdom Bacillati; phylum Cyanobacteriota; class Cyanophyceae; order Leptolyngbyales; family Trichocoleusaceae; genus Trichocoleus; species Trichocoleus sp. DQ-U1. Next base: position 175,857 of record NZ_JAMPKB010000002.1, read on the forward strand.
GAATTTGAAGGAGTATTGAATCCAGGTAGAGTATAAGATTCCGCTCCCCCATAGTTCACATTCCACCCAATATCTTTTAAAGAAGCAATCGTTAATTGACTCAATAACTCAGAGCTTTTTTCAGCAATAGGTGACATTAATTCATTGTCAAAGGCATTTTCATCCCAATGACCAAACACGCCTTTTTGAACGGGAACAGCAGTTTGTAAAAATGTACCTTTTAATTCTCCATAAGCCCACCCTGCATAGGTATTAGCACTATACGTCGCATCGGAGACATTAATTAAATGGCGTCCGTAATCTGACCAAAGTGTTCCAATTCCTAGAACGTGACCAAATTCATGCACCATCGTTTCTTGTAAGAAACTTGGATTGTTGTTGTATGTATTTGCCAAGCTTGTGTTAATCGTTGAAGCTCCTGATATCGTCATTTGATTACCAAAAGCATCGAAGGCTAAAGCTTTTGGCCCCGCAAAAGCAAGAAATTCATCTTCACCAAAAGTATCCCCCGTAACATCAATGGTTAGAATTTGGGAATCGCTAAAGGTGCTGTAGGGAATAATTTTTTCCCAAACTTTTGCAGCTTCTGTAATAGCATTGAGAGCTTCTGTACTCAAACTACCCAAGCCTTGACCAAAATTGACTTTGATTGAAAAACTGAGAGGATCGCTGGTAGCAGCAGTAAAGGTAGTCGCCACAGAATAGTTAGCAGCTTGGTTGTTGTAGCTCATTACTTGCAAAAAGTAATTACCAGCACTCAGGAAACGACGGATTGATTCGTTGCTAGTCCCGCGCTCCCATTGCCAACCCAACACTTCGCCTTGATCGATGACGCTGTTGTTATTGCTGTCTTGAATGAGTCGGACATCGGCATCACCACTCAATGCAGATAAATTAGCGGTAAAGATGCCAGATTGAGCAACATTAAAGCTATAAAAGTCATCGCGATCGCTAGCATTGACTTGTTGGTTGTTTGAGAAAACCGCTGAAGTTTGATCTTTTGCGGTTCCTAGAGTATTACCGGGATCTAAAGGGTCTGGAATACTAGCGATCTTAGTAGTTAGAGTGTAGCCGCCAGTCGCACCCTTTTCAAAAGTTGTAGCTTGCAGAATATAATCAATTCCCTCAGCAACCGTGAAAGTTAGCTGCGAGTTCGTACCGCTGAAATCATTATTTTCTGCAACAACTGCTCCGGTTCCAGCATTCACCACTTGCAGGTAGGCATTAAAACTAGGCGAATCAAGGTTCACCTGCACCTGCTGACCGGCAACTAAATCGCCTAACACATAGCCATCGTAAAAACTGCCTTCACGAATGGGGTTGCTTGGGTCGCTATTCGCGATCGCGCCGCTAAAGCTTTGGTTTCCACTGATGGGAGACGCTGGTTTGAGGACTCCCAAATTGCTACGAAGAGTATAGTTACCAGTAGCATCTGGTTCATAAGTCGTGGCTCGAACAATGTAATCAATACCCTGAGCGGCTGTAAAAGTTACTTGAGAGTTCAGACCCTCAAAATCATCGTTGAAGGTAACAACCGCTCCAGTAGAGGCATTTACCACTTGCAGGTAAGCGTCAAATTCTGTGGAGTTTAGTTTCACCTCCACCTGCTCTCCGGCGCTAATGCCAGTCAACAGATAGTCATCCCGAAGGCTACCGCCACGGAGTGGGTTTTTCAAATCGGTGGTGTCGATTGTACCGCCGGCCTCACTGACGGTAGAAGCAGCAGCGATCGCGCTACTTTTAAATAGACTTCTTTGCTGTAGCAGATCGCCCAGCCCTCTAAATCCTGACCAGATTCCGGCTATTTTTGAATCAAACTCTAGCGGTGCAAAATTAGCGAAATCTGCACTTAAAAACTGGCGCTCATTTGAAAATTTAAATCCATTTAACATTTGCTTGATTTCTCCACGATGGAGCATCATAAGACTGATATATTACCAATTTTAAGTCTTCACAAAATTGGGCAACAACGGGGTAATTCCTCAAAGCTAGAGACAGAACATTTTTAAGAATGCTAAGATCGCAAGCGCAATAAATAAAGCTATATTAATTGACTCAACAGTGGTTTTTAAATTATCTGAACGCAACAAATAGCACTTTCTCTCAAGCCATGAATGCAAAAATTGAAGTTGCGCCAATTGCCGATGGTGAGGTAATCGAAATTATTGAATATCTGAGGATTTGCCGCGATATGTCGATGCCAAGCGTCTCTAAGGTCTTGCTCACCACATTCACGGTTTTAAATGCACCCAACAATTCAAAAAAGTATCTTATATATAACTCGATCAAAATCTCTCTAAGGGGAGAAGGACAATAGTTTTTCGCGTAAATTTACTTACAATTACAATAACTTACGCCAAAATTCTTAATTTTCGACAATCCATTGCCGGATTCAGTCGATAGAATCACAGCTAGAGTGTCTCTCTGCCCGCTCAAAGCATTTGAGTCAAAATTTTATGCGATCGCCCTTAGCGTCAACACCTGCTCAAGCTCGTCAAACAAGACAGCAACTAGCGAATCCAGAGGATTCTCTTTCCTATGAATTAGGGAAAGCAGTGCAAGAGCTGCCGCCACTGTACACGCAGTTATTGGCAGCAAGCATTAGCTTACTGGTATTTGGGGCGATCGTTTGGGCACACTACAGCCAAGTGGATGAAGTCGCGATCGCTTCCGGCGAACTGATTGCCGCAACTCAAGTGCGACCCCTGCGATCGCTAGGAGGAGGCGCGATCAAAGCCGTAAAAGTCAAAGAAGGCGATCGCGTTAAAAAAGGCGATATCCTGATCGAACGCGACCCCGACCTGCCGCAAGCAGAAGTTGACCGCCTCGCCAAATCTACCCAACTGATTCGAGAAGACTTAGGACGACTGGAAGCCGAACGCGCTGGATCGGCAACTGCCGGAACCGCTTTGCAAGACCAGCTCTTAACCGCTCGGCTACAAGATTTTGAAGCAAAAAGAGCTACTGCTGTCGCAGAAGCGAATCGCCAAATTGCGGTGATCGATGAAGCCAAAGTTCGTCTTACCCGTCTGCAAGAAAACCTCGCCAACGCCAAAACCAACCGAGTCAACGCCGAGACCAACCTCGCCAACAGCAAAAGCCTTCTCAACAAAGCGAACAACAGCCTCGCTTTAGCCGAAAAAAGAGAAAAGGCACTCACTACTCTATTGGTTTCCGGTGCTGTCCCTCGACTCGATTACGTTGACGCACAAGAGAGAGTCGTCAGAGCGCAAGCCGAAGTTACTACGGCACAAGATAATATTACGAATGTTCAAAACAAAGTCACGGAAGCTCAGGACAAAATAACCTCCTTGGAAAAAGATATCGCTGCTCAAGGGCAAACTATTCGCCAAGCTGAACAAGCGTATCAATCGGTTCGCAATCAGGCAGAGCGTTTGCAGTCTGAGCGCCAAAGTGAAATCCTGAGTAAGTTTAACCAGCGCCAAGAAGAACTAACCACCGTTGCCGGTCAGTTGGAGGTGGCGAAAAAGCAGCGAGAAGTAGAAACCATCGAGTCTCCAGTTACGGGGACAGTCTACAGCGTCAAAGCAACTAAAGGGTCGGTGCAGGCGGGAGAGGAGTTGTTATCGATTCTTCCGGAATCCGAAGAATTGTTGGTAGAAGTCAAAGTCCTCAACCGCGATATTGGCTTTATCCGTAAGGGAATGAAGGCAAAAGTCAAAATGGCTACTTTCCCGTTTCAGGAATTTGGCACAGTTGAGGGTGAAGTGGTGCAAGTGAGTCCGAATGCGATCGCCGATCGAGAATTAGGCTTAATTTTCCCCACCCGAATTAAACTTAAACAGCATTCAATTCAGGTGCAAAATCAAAAAGTCGCTTTTACTCCAGGTATGGCGGCAACTGGAGAAATTATTACGCGCAAAAAATCAGTTCTCACTTTCTTAATTGAGCCGGTGACTCGCCGCTTTAGCGAAGCCTTTTCGGTAAGGTCTTAGCTTGGCTTCCGCTATTTGCACCAACAACAGGCAGTGATGAATAAAAAGCTGGTATCTAAGAGTTAATAACAGAAATTAATCGTTATGGGCATAAAAATCCAATTGAGAGTGCTAACGAGCGGGGACACTATCCAATTTCACTTCTAGGAGTAGAGTTGGGAATTTGGCAGGGTGAATATCAAAATGCTACGCTGCCCTGGTTGCGCTGGTGGGATCGAGAAGGAAATCTCTTGTTGACGGGTTACGAACGCGCTGAGCAACCAAGTCAACGCGCCGAGCGATTAGCAGCACAGTTACGGGCGCTTGGAGTTGAACCGGAAGCTTAAAAACGGACGGAGATACCTATCTAAAAGCCGTGAACACCGATCCTAAGAGTGTAGCCAGTCTACTTACAATGACTGATAGGGACAGCCATAAGTGGGATGAACTGCAAATTTCTGTATGTTATGGGTGTCTCTAGGGTTTATTAATTGAGTAACTCCTTATGCAACCAACCAACCCCAACCAATTTACAGAAAAAGCCTGGGAAGCCATCACTCGCACCCCAGATATTGTTAAATCTGCCCAGCATCAACAAATCGAAAGCGAACACTTGATGAAATCACTGCTGGAGCAAGAAGGACTCGTCAGCAGTATTCTGAACAAAGCGGGCGTAAATGTGTCGCGAGTCAGAGAACGCACCGAAGATTTCATCAAGCGTCAGCCAAAAACTTCCGGCAGTAGCACCTCAGTTTATGTCGGACGTAGCTTAGATTCTCTGCTGGATCGGGCTGAAGCATTTCGCAAAGAGTATGGAGACGATTTTATCTCCATCGAACACATGATGCTGGCTTATCCCAAAGACGATCGCTTTGGTAAGGCTTTGTTTCAAGAATTTAAGCTGGACGAAAACAAGCTAAGAACTATCATCGCCCAAGTTCGCGGGAGCCAAAAAGTGACTGACCAAAATCCAGAAGGCAAGTACGAATCCTTAGAAAAATACGGGCGCGACTTGACAGAATTCGCTCGCCAAGGGAAGTTAGATCCGGTAATTGGGCGCGATGATGAGATTCGCCGCACGATTCAGATTCTGTCTCGTCGCACCAAGAATAACCCTGTCCTGATTGGGGAACCGGGAGTGGGTAAAACGGCGATCGCTGAAGGTTTGGCACAGCGAATTGTCAGCGGAGATGTGCCGGAGTCGTTGCGCGATCGCAAACTGATTGCTCTCGATATGGGTGCGTTGATTGCGGGTGCCAAATATCGGGGTGAATTTGAAGAACGCTTGAAAGCGGTTCTCAAGGAAGTCACCGATTCTCAGGGAAGCATTATCATGTTCATTGATGAGATCCACACCGTTGTCGGTGCGGGTGCGACTCAAGGCGCTATGGATGCGGGGAACTTGCTCAAACCGATGCTGGCGCGGGGTGAATTGCGCTGTATCGGTGCCACAACCCTGGATGAATATCGCAAATACATTGAAAAAGATGCCGCGCTAGAGCGTCGTTTCCAACAAGTTTATATCGATCAGCCCAGCGTAGAAGATACGGTTTCGATTCTGCGGGGTTTGAAAGATCGCTACGAAACGCACCATAACGTGAAAATCTCTGATAGTGCGTTAGTGGCGGCGGCTACTTTGTCTACTCGATATATTAGCGATCGCTTTCTCCCAGATAAAGCGATTGACTTAGTAGATGAAGCGGCGGCGCGATTGAAGATGGAAAGTACCTCTAAACCAGAGGAACTCGACGAAATCGACCGCAAGATCCTCCAGTTAGAAATGGAACGGCTATCTCTGCAAAAAGAAAGCGATCCTGCTTCTAGAGAACGGTTACAAAGACTGGAAAAAGAACTTGCCGATCTCAAAGAAGATCAACGAACCCTGAATGCACAGTGGCAAGCTGAAAAAGATGTTCTCGAACGCCGCAAAACCCTGAAAGAAGAAATCGACCGGGTGAATGTGGAAATTCAACAAGCGGAACGAGAATACGATCTTAACCGAGCGGCTGAGCTGAAATTCGGCAAGTTAACCGAGTTGCAACATCAGCTAGAAGAGACAGAAGCCCAACTCATTCAAACTCAGCATAGTGGTAAGTCACTTTTACGGGAAGAAGTCACCGAGTCCGACATTGCTGAAATCATTTCCAAGTGGACTGGTATCCCCATCAGCAAACTCGTGGAATCGGAGAAAGAAAAACTTCTGCAATTGGAAGATGAACTGCACAAGCGCGTGATTGGGCAAGCCGAAGCGGTGACAGCAGTTGCTGATGCCATCCAACGGGCGCGTGCTGGTTTAGCCGATCCGAATCGCCCAACGGCTAGTTTCATTTTCCTCGGTCCCACGGGCGTCGGGAAGACAGAACTCGCAAAAGCCTTGGCAGCTTACCTGTTCGATACAGAAGAAGCCTTGGTACGGATCGATATGTCTGAGTATATGGAGAAGCACAGCGTCTCTCGCTTAATTGGTGCGCCTCCCGGCTATGTTGGTTATGACGAAGGCGGACAGCTGACAGAATCCATCCGGCGTCGTCCTTACGCAGTGTTGCTGTTCGATGAAATCGAAAAGGCGCACCCGGATGTGTTCAACATCATGCTGCAAATTCTTGATGATGGTCGCGTCACCGATTCTCACGGTCACACCGTAGACTTCAAGAACACGATTATTATCATGACCAGCAATATCGGATCGCAGTTCATCCTAGATGTTGCTAGCGATGAATCCCGTTACGAAGAAATGCGGAGTCGGGTGATGAATGCGATGCGGACAAGTTTCCGTCCGGAGTTCCTGAACCGGATCGACGAGATTATCATCTTCCACGGCTTGAACAAGCAGGAATTGCGGCAGATTGTGCAGTTGCAAGTCAAGCGACTCGAATCACGGTTGAGCGATCGCAAGATGTCCCTGAAACTTTCCGATGCTTCCCTTTACTTCTTAGCGGAAGTCGGATACGACCCCGTTTATGGAGCGCGTCCGCTCAAGCGTGCGATTCAGCGGGAACTGGAAACGCAAATCGCTAAAGGGATTTTGCGAGGCGAATTCAACGACGGCGACACCATCTTTGTCGATGTGGAAAATGAGCGCCTTGCCTTCAAGCGTCTCCCTGCTGATTTACTAGCTACTCAGTCCAGCTAATTGACGCTTAGTTAACCGTTTATCCCTAGCGATCGGTAGGGGCATGGCAATGTGCCATGCCCCTACAAAACGTGAACTTTACTAAAATTGAATCCACAATTCTAAGGAACCTCACCCCCAACCCCTCTCCGTTGACGGAGAGGGGCAAATCTTGAACCCTTCCCCGTTCGCGGAAAGGGCAGGGTGGGGTGGAACTGTACTACATCTAATAGAGGGTAGTCCTAAAAATGTAAGGATAGGAGGGTAGAGTTCCCGCTGTTGTTCGATGTCGAATCCCCGCCCGGCTTGTCCTGCTTGTGATTCCACCCATATTGTGAAGAATGGCAA